>NZ_FWEX01000006.1:300000-447500 GCF_900170025.1 Nitrospira sp. ND1
GATCAACCCGATCCGCTCAGGGCCTGCACCCAGCGATTCTGCAAAGAGGGATAAGACCGGCATGCGGACGAGGTTGTAGCTGATGAAGCAGAACACGCCAAGGGTGCAGAGATAAAAAAAACTTCGGCAAGTCGTCATGGATATCTCATCAGGGAGTTGGGCGAAGCGATTCGACAGGATTGTGCAGACCCGCAAGAGCGGCTTTCAAGAAGGCCACCTCGTCATCCGGCAGAGCCGGTGGATCCGTCGCTTCAAACAGGACCTGCTCGGAATGTTCGCGCATCGCGCCACCTAACCGGCGGGCGGCATCGAAGGCTTTCAGGATCTGACGATTCACCACATTCCCGATCAACGGACGGAGCAGCGACAGCATCCCCGACAAGAAGCGATTGTCGAGTCGCAGGTAGGCGACCATCGTACTGTCGATCGATTCGACTCCCCGGTTGTCGGTCACAGGGTGCAGCCTCAACAGGACCACCGCCTTGCCGCTCACCCGCGGCAGAAACCGTCCGTCATGGCTTCCCTCCACGTAATAGATACGCGTCGCAGGATCTCGAAACAGGGAATGGACGATCCCTTCCGTGCCTTCCCCGTCGGTGGCCCAGAATTCCCCCAGCCCGCGCTGCTCGGCCTTATACAGCCCGAGATCGAGGCGATTGACCAGCATGGCGGCCATCACCGGATGATCCAGGAGATAGAGGAAGACCGGTTGCGGCAAAGGCGTGCGTTGTGGTCCGACTTTATTGGCGGTGGTGTAATGCGTAACGATCGGCTCAAGTCGGCAGGCCCAGGCGGCCTCGACTTGATCCAGCGGAAAGACGACACCGGCATGGTGTGCGGGAAGGGAGCACCGGTCCGATTCAGTTCGCCCGACAGACGCGAGGACCGCCAGCCCGGCTGTGAGCACGACCCCGATCAGGCCGGCTCGTCGCGCGACCGGCCTGAACCTGCTCATGAAGGCCGTTGCGGCAGTGAGAGCGTGAGATGAGCGGGATACAGTTGCCCGGGGTCCTGCCTGAGCCGCGCTTGCCGCAGCAGCGTATCGACCTGTGGCGTGACGACGCCCTCGAAGGAAACCTGCCCATCGGTGGTGATGACGACCGGCTTCGACAGATCGACAAGGTCTTCGTTCAGGAACAACGTGTATTGCCGGACGCGATCGGTCTTGACCTCAATCCGATTCGGCCCGGTCACCTGAGCGGTCAGCCTGGCGTAGATGCGCTGCCGGATACTCGCATCCCGCTTATCGACCAAATCTTCTGAAAAGGATGCGATCTGGTCCGTCGCATCGATCCGCACCCAGCCGAACGGCAGCAAATGGCTCGCATCGCGCACGACCGTCAGCGCCTTCGGAACAGGAGTCCGCCGCTGGTCGTCGAACCACTTCACCAGATCGGGAAGTTCTTCACGCGGAAAAAAGTGGCCCCCGGCCATCGCATGGGTGCGATCATGCTCGCGATAGATGTAGGGATACCCGAGGTTCTTGAGTTCTCCCGCCAGCTTCCGGCTCAATTCCACCGGCATCACCTGATCCTGCGCTCCATGAATGATGTAAGTCGGCGTCGTGCGAAGGTTCTCCAGAAACGGAAACAAGACGTCATCGATCCCGCTGGCCATCGGCGCAAGTCCGGCGAACAGAGGCGCATGATGCATGCCGATCAGCCAAGCGCCGATACCGCCGTTGGACATGCCGCTCAGGAAGATGCGGTTGGGATCGATCCGATACCGCTGCTGCACGGCCTGCACGGTCGCCAGCACCAGATCTTCCGCGCGTCTGGTGAACCAGGCTCCGGCTGGATAGGTCGGACAGGCCAGGATGTAGCCCTCGCCCAAGCGTGATTTCCATCGATCTAAGTAGGCCTCGCCGGTGAATCCGGCGCCATGGAGACAGACGATCAGGGCATAATCTCGGGTCGGTTCATAACTCTGAGGGACGGACAAGCTCAGCTGATACGGTCGTTCGCGGACGACGATCTGCTCATCCGGCAGGAGTCCCACGGGCTGCAACCCGTGAGGCGGACCTTTGCGCAACAGTTCCTGTACGGCCTGCACCGTCGCGTCCGGTCGCTGCACAATCGACGCGAGCACGGTGCGCTGCTGTTCGGCATCCTGGGTCGTGAGATATTGCCAGACCTGCGAGGCCAGGTCGGTCGAGGCCCCCTCCTCCGCGGCGTGGGTGGCCGGAATCGAAAGACTCGCCCATAGCAGGCACGAGAAGAGAACCGGGAGCAGGAAAAGTCTGCGTTGGTGAAACCGGTCGAAGGGCCGGAAAGAATGTCGCACAACGCTCCTAACGAGTCGAGAAGTCAGCCTGTATCAACATATCACGCCCCACCGGCTCGATGCGCAGATTCTTCAGGGGTACGGCATTCCGGAGTCGGTGCGGCGACTGCCCGCCGAAGATTCCTTTCGCATCCTGCCCGCCGAGCAGCAACGGGGCGACATACCACATCAATCGCTGGGGCAATCCGGCTTGCAGCACGGCCGCGTTCAGGTCGCTGCCGCCTTCGACCAAGACCGTTGTGACGCCAAGCTGACCGAGGCGCGCCCACAACACCGGCAAGTTCACATGGCCACCAGCCTTCGGTAAGACCAACACATCGATCCCCCTCTTCCTCAGAAGCGCAATCTTACGCCCTGAAGCTGCCGCTGTCGTAGCGATCAACGTGTGAGCCGTCTGCTGGTCCTGCAGCACCTTGGCCTTGAGGGGAATACGCAATCGACTATCGACCACAATGCGCAACGGCTGCCGCGGAGCCAACCGCGCCGGGCCGTCGGTCAGCCGGGCGGTCAACTGTGGATTGTCGCGTAACACCGTGCCGATGCCGACCAGGATCGCGTCTACATCAGCCCGCAAGCGATGGGCCTGCTGTCTGGCGGCCTCATCCGTAATCCATTGCGACTCGCCCTTCGCAGTGGCGATCTGCCCGTCCAGCGTCATCCCGGCTTTCAGGATCGTAAACGGACGGCCTGTCTGCACCCAATGAAGATAAGCTTCATTGAGCTGCCTCGCCTCGGCCTCGCAGCAACCGACATCGACACGAATTCCCGCCCGCGTCAGCTGCGCAACCCCATTGCCCTTCACCTGCGGGTTGGCATCGACCGTGGCCACCACGACGCGGCGGACTCCCGAGGCAATGACCAGCGGAACACAGGGTGGAGTGCGTTTTTTGAGATGACTGCAGGGTTCGAGGGTGACGTAGAGGGTGCCGCCTTTAGCCCGTGAGCCGGCCTGGCTGAGGGCGATGACTTCGGCATGTGGACCGCCGGCTTTGCGATGGGAACCCTGACCGACGATCCGGCCGCGGGTCACCACCAATGCGCCGACCATGGGATTGGGGCTGGTGGATCCCCGGCCCTTCGCCGCGAGGCGAAGCGCCAGGGTCATGTATTCACGATCGCGGGAAGACAACCTCACCGTTTCGTACGCTTGGGGCGACGGACCACACGCTTGGCGGCGGGCCGCTTCTTCACCGGCGCGTGCGTTGCGGACTTCTTGGCCGGCTTGGATTTCGCCACCCGCTTGGTGCTCGGTTGAACTTTCTTCGGCTTGGCTTTTTCCGTTTCAGCCTCCGCCAGCGCCGCCTGTGCCGCAGCCAATCGCGCAATGCCGACCCGGTAGGGTGAACAACTCACATAGTCCAGGCCCAGTTGATGACAGAATTCCACAGAACTGGGATCGCCGCCATGCTCGCCGCAGATGCCCAGCTTGATCGTGGGACGGGTCTTGCGCCCGCCCACAATGGCCGCGCGCATGAGCGATCCGACGCCCTCCCGGTCCAGCACCGCAAACGGATCGCTGTCGAGAATATTGGCCGTCTTATAGAAATCGATGAACTTCGCGGCGTCGTCGCGGGAGAACCCGAACGTCGTCTGGGTCAGATCGTTCGTCCCGAAGGAGAAGAACTCGGCCTCCTCCGCGATACGATCGGCGGTCACGGCGGCGCGCGGCAATTCGATCATGGTGCCGACCAGGTACGACAGTTTCACGCCGTACCGCTTCATCGTGTCCGTGGCCACTTCGCGGACCAGATCTTTCTGCGCCTTCATTTCCGAGACCATGCCGACCAAGGGAATCATGATCTCAGGCACGATCTTCGTGCCTTCCTTCGCCAGCTCGCAGGCCGCTTCGATGATCGCGCGCGCCTGCATCTTGGTAATTTCCGGCATCGTAATCCCGAGACGGCAGCCGCGCAGACCCAGCATGGGGTTAAACTCATGCAGCTCTTCCACGCGAGCCAGCAACCGCTTCTTTTCCTCCAACACCGTCGGCGCGCCGCTGGTGAGTTCGAGCTGAGCAATTTCGACCATGAGATCTTCGCGCTTCGGCAGGAACTCGTGCAGGGGCGGATCGAGCAGACGGATCGTGACCGGGAACCCCTTCATCTCGCGATAAAGACCGATGAAATCCTGTTTCTGCAACGGCAGCAGCTGATCCAGATACATTTCCCGCTCTTCGCGTTTCCGCGCCAGAATCATCTTCTGCATGATCTGGATACGGTCTTCGGCGAAGAACATATGTTCCGTGCGGCACAGGCCAATACCTTCGGCGCCGAAACTGCGCGCAATACGGGCTTGATCCGGCACATCCGCATTCGCCCGGACCTTCAGCTTGCGCACTCCGTCGGCCCACTTCAGCACCGACTCGAACAATTGGTACTTCTCGGAAGCCGAGGCTTCCATCTTGCCCTGCAGCACTTGAATCACTTCTGATTCCACGACGGGAATGTCGCCGCCATACACGTTGCCGGTCGAACCGTTGACCGACAGGTATTCGCCTTCGCGAAACACCTGGGTCCCGATCCGCACCGACTGACTATCCAGCACCTCGATCGCTTCACAGCCGGCCACGCAGACTTTCCCCATCTGCCGGGCGACCACGGCCGCGTGGGACGTCATGCCGCCACGCGCAGTCAGAAAACCTAACGCCGCGTTCATGCCGTGAATATCGTCCGGGCTGGTTTCCTGCCGGACAAGGACCACGCGATTGCCCGCGGCTTTCATCTCCACCGCACGGTCCGCCGTCAATGCGAGTTTTCCGGCGGCGGCGCCGGGACCGGCCGGCAATCCCTTGCCGAGCGGCGTGCAGCGCGACTCTTCCTGCGCGTCGAAAATGGGATAGAGATACTGCGCCAGTTGATCGGGCCCGATGCGCTGGAGCGCCTCCTTTTTGGTAATGAGGCCTTCCTTCACCATATCCACCGCAATCCGGACGGCCGCCACACCCGTGCGCTTCCCGACGCGGGTTTGCAACATGTAGAGCTTCCCTTCCTGGATCGTGAACTCCAGGTCGAGCATGTCGCGGTAATGGCGTTCGAGTTTTTTGTAGGTCGCTTCGAGATCCTTGTAAGCCTCCGGCATGAACTTTTCGAGTTCCTTGACGGGCAGCGGGGTCCGGATACCGGCAACGACGTCTTCACCCTGCGCGTTCGTCAGACACTCGCCGAAGAACTGACGCTGACCGGTGGCGGGATCGCGCGTGAAGGCCACGCCGGTGCCGCTGGTTTCACCCATGTTGCCGAACACCATGGCGACCACGTTGACGGCAGTGCCCCAGGTTTCGGGAATGTTGTACAGACGGCGATACGTCACGGCGCGCGCACCGTACCAGGAGGAAAACACGGCGTTGATCGCCATCCGCAGTTGCTCCAGGGGATCATCCGGGAAATCCCGCTTGGTCTCTTCCTTCACCAACTCCTTGAAGCTGACGACGAGTTCCTTGAGCGCCTTGGCATCGAGGTGCGTGTCCTGCGTCACCCCGAGATCCCGCTTCTTATGCTTGAGAATGTCTTCGAAATGTTCGCGATTGACGCCCATCACGATGCTGCCGAACATACCGATGAAGCGGCGGTAGCTATCCTGCGCAAACCGCTCATTCTTCGTCTTGAGGGCCAGGCCGTGGACGGTCTTGGTCGTCAAGCCGACGTTCAACACGGTATCCATCATGCCGGGCATGGACGCGCGGGCGCCGGAGCGCACGGACACCAACAAGGGATTGTCCGGATCGCCGAAACCGGCCTTCATCGACCGTTCGATCCGCTTGAGAGCGTGCAGCGCTTCGTCCATCATGCCGGGAGGATAGGCCTTGCCGCGTTTGTAATATTCGACGCAGGCTTCGGTGGAGATCGTAAAGCCGGGGGGCACGGACACTTTGAGGTTCGTCATCTCGGCCAGTCCGGCGCCTTTGCCGCCGAGCAGTTCCTTCATGTTGCCGGTGCCTTCGGCTTTCCCATCTCCGAAATAATAGACGTATTTCTTGGCCACGCGACGCTCTCCTTGTGCTATGAGGTCAATGAGTCGGAACCGAATGGCGGGCGGCGGCTTCCAATCGCAGGCGGTAGCGGTTCACGACGTGCCTGGTCACTCGAATGCCGCACACGATGATCCCCACCACGAACGCGCCGACCGCAAACAGTCGGTAGTCCACGAACGGTCCATAATCGAAATAGAACTTTCCGTCTGCGCCCTGTTTGAGTTGTGCGTCTTTTTGAAACGTATGGGTCTTCCCGGTCGGATCGGCGAGGTTGAGCCACTCCGAGCAGAACTGCACGGGGTTCTCCGAACCGGGGACATGTTGGTAGGCCAGTCGCAAGCAAATGTCTTGTCTGGAGTCATAGATATCCGGTGTCCGCACCAGCCGTTCGAAGTTGACGCCGGTCACCCAGATGCCGAAGAGGAACACCGCGTTGCACACCACCATCATGACGACGCTGATGCCGGACGCAAACCGCCGGACCTTGGTCGCCCTCAGCTGGGCCGCGGCACTCGCCTCGGGTGACTCAGGAAGGCTCTCTGACGTAGAGTCCAAACGTTCACCATCCGCTACGTCCCTTGTACCATAATCTGGGAGAAATCAGCGAATGACATGAACAAATCGTCGACGCTCTTCAACAGGGATAGCCGGTTTCCGCGCACCGCCGGATCGTCGGCGTTCACCATCACCGCATTAAAAAAGTCGTCGATCGGACCCTTCATTCGAACCAGCACATCGAGCGCCTGTCCATACTGCCCGCCGCGCATCGCCGCCGCATAGTCCTGCTGACTGCTCTGCACGGTCTGATGCAGGGCCGACTCCGCACCTTCCCGGAAGAGACCGGACTCCACCGGCTTGCGGTCCCACTGTTCCTTCTCGGTCAGCCGGTGGGCGCGTTTGAATCCGACGATCAACGGATCGAACTCCGCCCGCACGGTGATCTGCTGCAATGCCTTCATCTTGTCGAAGAGGTCCGTCAGGTCGAGGGTCTGGCGATCGGCCGACTTCAACACGGCTTCCATCACATCGTCCCGTACCTGATGCGCGCTCTTTCCGTAAAAACGGACACGTTCGAAGAGAAAGCCAATGATGTCCGGTGTCCCGCCCTTGCCTGTCTGCGGCGCGGCGATCACATCCTGGGCGCTCAGCACCTCCTGTGCCGTTCGCACAGCTTGGGCGAGATTGAGTCGCAGCTTGCTCTCGATCACGATGCGCACAATGGCCGTGGCATGGCGCCTCAAGGCAAAGGGATCTTCAGAGCCGCTCGGGACCATACCGACGAGGAAAAATCCAGCGATGCTGTCCAGGCGGTCCGCCAACGACAGCACTTTTCCCGCGAGCGACTCAGGCAACTCCCCTTCCATGGCGCGAGGCATGTACTGCTCACGGATTGCCGCGCTCACCACCGGAGATTCGCCGTCATGTTTGGCATATTCCCCGCCCATCAGGCCCTGCAGGGTTGGAAACTCCCCGACGATACCGGTCAAGAGATCGGCCTTACTGAGTTCCGCCGCGCGCCGGCAATCCTGAACCAGTCGGTCGTCACCGAGTTGCCCGGCCACATGGGCCGCCATCGCGACGACACGTTGCGTTTTCTGATGCAGGCTGCCGAGTTTCTGGTGGAACGTCACCGCCAGCTGTTTCGCTACGCGATCGACCAACGAGGTCTTGCGATCTTCATCGAAGAAGAACTTGGCATCGGCCAACCGCGCCGCCAGAACCCTCTCGTTCCCTTCGCGAATCAGCTGCATGTTCGACAACTTCATGTTCGTGACGGCGAGGAAATTCGGCAGCAGCGCGCCCTTCTGATCGACCAGGGAGAAATACCCTTGATGCTCCTTCATGGAGGTCATGAGGATTTCTTTCGGGAGCGAGAGATAGTGCGGCTTAAAGGAACCCAGAATCGTCAGCGGAGACTCCACCATATAGACGGCCTGCTCCAGCAAATCGTCGTCCTGGTGCAGATGGCCGCGGGCCGATTTGGCGAGCGAGGCCAGCTGGTCGAGGATCATCGCGCGCCGCCGCTCCTGATCCACAATCACCCCATGCCGTTCGGTCTCCTTCAGATAGTGCGCAATCGACTTCACCGCAAAGCCCTTCGGGCTGGACACCTTGGCGCCCAGCACCCGATGTCCGTGACTGAGATTGCCGGCCTTGATCGTGGCGAACTGGATCGGGAGTACCTTCCCGCCGCACAAGGCCACCAACCACCGCACCGGTCTGGCAAAGCGCACCCCGGTCTGGTTCCAATGCATGGCTTTGGGAAACGACAGTTTGCCAAGGAGCTGCGGCAAGGCCTGGGTCAGAACCGCCGCCACGGCCTGCCCCTTCTCCTGCTTCACCGCAAAGAGATACTCGCCCTTGGGCGTCTGCCGCACTTGTAAGTCTTCAACCGGAATACCATGGCCCGCGGCAAAACCGACGGCCGCTCTCGTAGGCTGTCCATTTTGGTCGAAGGCCACCGCCTTAGAAGGCCCCATGGCCTCTTTCACGGCAGACGCTTGTTGCCGCGCAAGTCCTTCGATCAACAGCACCAGCCGCCGCGGAGTGCCCATCGTGCGGACCGTGCCGTACGTGAGACGCAGGTCTTTCAGCAGAGTCTCGGCCGATTGCTGCAGAGCGCGCATGGCCGGGGCAACGAACTGATAGGGCAACTCTTCCGTTCCGATTTCCAACAGGAGTTCCGTGGTCGCCGGAGCCTTGGGGGCTTTGGCCACCTTGGAGCGTGAGGCAGTTTTGGTCATGGTCTTTTTCGTCGGCATCGTCAGGTACTGCCTGCGGATTATTTGGTTGGAACGGGTGAATGAGCGCCGGCGCGCTTGCCGGTCCCAGCCGATTGCTTGATCAAGGGATGTCCCATCGCTTCGCGATCAGCCAGGTAGGACTCGGCGCAACGACGGGCCAGCGCCCGCACACGGGCGATATAGGAGGTCCGTTCGGTGACGCTGATCGCCCCGCGGGCATCGAGCAAATTGAACATGTGCGAGGTCTTGATGCAGTAGTCGTAGGCCGGCAGCGTCAGCTTCTTGTCCAGCAACCGCTGGCACTCGCCCTCGAACGCCTGGAAGGTGGCCATCAGCATGGGCACCTCTCCCTCCTCGAAGTTGTAGCGGGAAAACTCCACTTCGCTGCGGTGATGCACATCGCCGTAGCTCACACCGTCGGTCCAGGCCAGGTCATACACGTTATCGACCTGCTGCAGGTACATCGCAATACGCTCGGTGCCATAGGTAATTTCGCCGGTGATGGGATTCAGGGGAATGCCGCCGATTTCCTGAAAGTAGGTGAACTGGGTAATCTCCATGCCGTCGAGCCGGACTTCCCAGCCCAACCCCCAGGCGCCGAGCGTGGGGGACTCCCAATCGTCCTGCACAAACCGGATGTCGTGTTTCTTCGGGTCGATGCCCAGCTGTTTCAGGCTCTCCAGGTAGAGGCTTTGGATATTGTCGGGAGCCGGTTTCAGCACCACCTGATACTGGTAGTAGTGCTGCATACGGTTGGGATTTTCGCCGTATCGACCGTCGGTCGGCCGGCGACAGGCTTGCGGATAGGCGGCTCGCCAGGGTTCCGGACCGAGGGAACGGAGAAACGTGGCGGGATGGAATGTTCCCGCGCCCATTTCCAGGTCATAGGGTTGGTGGACGACACACCCGCGGTCGGCCCAAAAACGATGCAGGGTCAAAATGAGGTCTTGGAAATTCACCGGGTATCCAGATCTAGCAGCAGTCTGCTGGTGGTGGCTGACAAAAAACAGGCTGAAGCTAGCAAGAACGGTTACAGGGTGTCAAGAAACAGAACCTCCGATTTCAATGAGTTGCATTCATGATTCCGGCAGCACGGAGCGCGAATCACACCAGTCGCCTGGCATCTGAAACGCTTGAATCACAGCGCGCGCTGGTTTATTCTTCAAAAACTTGAGCAACTCACTAGACAAAATCTCCCCGCATGAAGTTCTCCAAGAAAAGCGAATATGGCCTCCGGGCACTGCTCGAATTGTGCGAGACCTATGGCGGGCGTGTCCTCCAACGCCATGAAATTGCAGAACGGCAGAATATCCCGGTGGAATTCCTGGAACAGATTCTCCTCGCGTTGAAACGCGCCGGCCTGCTGGCCAGTCGTCGAGGAGTCCGGGGCGGCTATTCCCTTATCAAATCGCCGGAAGAAATTACGCTTGGCCAGGTCATCCGTATTCTGGATGGACCCCTCGCCCCGATCAGCTGCGTCAGCAAAACCGCCTACCAAAAGTGCGCGGACTGCCCCTACGCGGCCAAACCTTCGTGCCCGCTCCAACAGGCCATGGGTGAGGTGCGGGATGCCATCGCGAACATTCTCGACCATTACACATTGAGTCGATTCGCCCATTCGAAATAGGTGGAAGGAGCCGCGACCCGCTATGACTCGTCAGACACGAACCATTTTTGGCCTTGCACTCGGCGCCTGGTTGACCATGCTCCTTCCGACCACTGCCCCGGTGCAGGCCGCCGAAACCCGTGATCTCATCCTGGCCGCCTACAGCGTGCCGAAAGAAGCCTACGAACGACACATCATCCCCGCCTTTCAACGACATTGGAAACAAAAAACCGGGCAGGACGTGCGTGTGCGCAGCTCTTATGGAGCCTCGGGCGCTCAGGCTAGGGCTATCATCGGAGGTTTCGATGCCGATGTCGCCGTGCTCTCGCTGGAAGGCGACGTCGATCAGATCGTCAAAGCCGGATTGATTACCCATGATTGGAGAAAGGCACCCCATGGGGGCATGATCTCCGCATCGGTCGTGGCCCTCGGCGTACGCAAGGGCAATCCTAAAGGCGTTAAGGGATGGGACGATGCCGCGCGCCCCGGCGTGGAAGTGCTCTACCCGAATCCCAAGACATCCGGCGGCGCGATGTGGGATGTGATCGCGATTTATGGCGCCGGCTTGAAACTGGCGGAGCAGCGCGCAGGTGGAAAGCCCCTCGCCCCGGAGGCGGTGGCTTCGCAGGCCGTGGACTTGCTGACCCGCGTCCAACGCAACGTCAAGGTCATGGACAAGAGTGGCCGCGAATCGGTGACCACGTTCGAACGCGGCGTCGGCGATGTCATCGTCACCTACGAAAACGAGTTGCTGCCGCGCGTGAAGAGCGGACGGCCCTATGAAATCATCGTGCCGGCCGAAACCGTCTGGATCGAAAATCCGGCGGCGGTCGTCGACACCTATGCCGACCGCCACAAGGCCAGGGATCTCGCTGAAGCGTTCGTCGCGTTTCTCCACGGACCGGAGGCACAGGCTGCCTTCGTTGAATTGGGCTTTCGCCCGTTGGACAAGAATGCCGGTACCCAGGCCACCACGCTCCCACTACCGGCTCGACTCTTCACGATTGCAGACCTCGGCGGCTGGGACCAGGTGAGCAACAAACTGTTCGGCGCGCAAGGTCTGTGGACGAAGATTGTCGAAGACGTGACAAAGAAATAGCAGCCTCCTGAGAAAATGATTCGTGATGAATCATCACGACCAATGATAGGAATGGTGCCTGTCGAACATGCGTGACCGTAACCAGTAAGGTAGAACGCTCGTATGACCGCTCATCTCTTGCTCAGCCTGGCCTTACGATCTGCCGCAGTCGGCTATGTGCTCGTGCTGATTTTCTTGCCCCTTGCGGCGCTGGCGCATCAATCGTTCGCGGCCGGATGGGACCGGTTCATCCAGGATCTGTCGGCTCCCCAAGCTGCGGCAGCGCTGTGGCTCACCGTGGAAACCGCCGCCATTGCGACCGCCATCAATGCCCTGTTCGGCACCTTGTCTGCGCTTGTGCTGGTGCGCTACGAATTCCCGGGCCGGTGGCTCCTCAACGCGCTCGTCGATTTGCCCTTTGCCATTCCAACCCTGGTCGCCGGCCTCATGATCGCCGCGATCTATGGACCGACCAGTCTGCTGGGCACCTGGCTTCAACAGGGCGGGATGGCGGTACTCTACAACCAGCCCGGCATCATCCTGGCTATGGTGTTTGTGACGATGCCGTTTACCATCCGCTCTCTGCAGCCGGTGTTGATGGGACTTGAGCGCGATCAGGAAGAAGCAGCCTTCACGTTGGGAGCCAGCCCCTGGATCACCTTCTGGAAGGTCACGGTCCCGTCGATCCTGCCCGGCCTGCTGACCGGCGTCTTCCTCACCTTCGTGCGGGCGCTCGGCGAATTCGGGTCCATCGTGATCGTGGCGGGTAATATTCCGATGAAGACGCAGGTGGCTTCCGTCTATGTCTATGGGGAAATCGAGAGCTACAACCCCCAGGCAGCTACCTCCGTCTCGGTGCTGATTCTACTGATCTCCTTTCTGGTTCTCTTGCTCTTAGAACGGTTGACCCGTCGTCCCGGAGAACGGCTGCCAAGATTGTTTCAATGGACCCGACAGAAAGATGAGCGCGGCTCCGAGTCAGCGGTGTCGACCGCGACAATCTGAGACTATGAATCCGGCAGAGCGTGAATTGGTAGTGATGGGAGCATGTGCATGCGTTGGCTGTTGATCGGGATCGTCTGGCTCTACTTCCTCGTCCTGCTGGTCGGACCGATCCTCTATATGGCGAGCCAGAGCTTCAGCGAAGGGCTGACGGCATTCTGGACGGAGATCTCGAGGCCGGAAGCGTTGCACGGCTTCACGCTCACGGCAGAAATCACCCTGATTGTGTTGGTGCTGAACGTGATCTTCGGCACCATGACGGCGATGGTGCTGGCGAGGCAGAAGTTTTGGGGCCGCAGCCTGGTGAGCGGTGTCATCGACCTGCCGTTTGCGGTCTCCCCCGTCATCGCGGGCTTCATGCTCATATTGCTGTTCGGCCCGGACACCGTGCTGGGCACGTTTTTCGGGCAGGCACAGATCAAGGTGCTGTTTGCCCTGCCGGCCATGATTCTCGCGACCCTGTTCGTCACCTTCCCATTTATGGTGCGTGAGCTGACACCCTTGCTGCAAACACTCGGCACCGAAGAAGAGGAAGCGGCAAGAACGTTGGGGGCCGACGAATGGCAGGTGTTTCTCAAGGTCACCCTGCCGGCCCTCCGATGGGGACTGGTCTATGGAGCCACCCTCACCGTGGCGCGCGCGATCGGCGAATTCGGAGCCGTCCTCGTGGTCTCGGGGAATATTTTGTTGCTCACGCAGACCGCCACATTGCACATTTATCAAAGTTACGTCGATTTCAACTATGTGGCGGCAAACGCCGTCGCATTGACCCTGTTGGCTGTCTCCTTTGCCATCTTGACCGTGCTGGAGATCGCCAAGGCACGCGCTGAAACGACGGTAGCGGAAGCGGGAGCGCAGTAAGCCAGTGAAGATAGAAGTACGCGGGCTCACGAAGACGTTTGGTTCGGCCACGGCAGTGGGAGGCGTCTCGTTCGTCGTCAACGAAGGAGAATTGCTCGGTCTGCTCGGACCAAGCGGCAGCGGAAAAACCACGGTGCTGCGATTGATCGCCGGCCTGGAGGTTCCGACCGCCGGCGATATCTTCATCGACGGCAAACGGGTGAACGACCTCACCGTGCAGGAACGTAATATCGGCTTCGTCTTCCAGCATTACGCTCTATTCAAACACCTGACGGTCTTCGACAACATCGCCTTCGGTCTCAAAATCAAAAAGTGGAACCGGCGTGACATCGAACAACGCGTCACGGAACTGCTCGCACTCATGAGCCTCGAAGGACTGGGCGGTCGGTATCCGCATCAACTATCCGGCGGCCAACGACAGCGAGTCGCCATCGCCCGCGCCCTGGCCCCGCGCCCGTCGGTCTTGCTGATGGACGAACCGTTCGGCGCCGTCGATGCGAAGGTGCGGCAGGAGTTGCGCGAGTGGCTCATCCGCCTGCATACGGACCTGAACGTCACCAGCCTGTTCGTGACACACGATCAGGAAGAAGCGATGGAAGTGTCCGGCCGCATCATCGTGTTCTCCAAAGGCAAATTGGAACAGGCCGGATCTCCCGCTGATGTGTATGAAGAACCCGCCACCGAGTTTGTCGCCCGCTTCATCGGTTCGATGAATATCGTGGCCGGCGTTGTGCGGCGCGGGCAGGTCCAGGTCGGCTCGCTCGAATTCCCTGCCCCCGGCTTTTCCGACGGTCAGACGCTGCAAGTGGGCTTTCGTCCCTACTACGTAAAGGTAGCGGAAGATCCTACGCGGTACCGTCAGCAGGCGAAACTACGACACATCTACTTCCTGGGCGTGGCCTACCGACTCGAAATTGAAACCCCGGATGGACTCATCCTCCGCTCCCGCATGAACAAGGAAGAATTTCGGCGCTGCCGCTTCACCGTGGGCCAAGCCGTCTCGTTCGCTGTCACCCATTTCCGCATTCTTCCCCAGGAAGGCACGAGCCCCTCGCCGGGCGCAGAGGCCGGAAAACCGATCACCGGGCCACTGACTCCATAGCAGAGAACAGCGGCACAACCCTGACTCAACGAACCAAAGTAGGTTGGTGAGAGTTTCCGAGCGCACTCCCCTCCCACCATACTCCTAAGGAGGACCCACAATGCCTGCCCATTGTCTAGATGGCTGGAACCAACTAGTCATGCAGAATGTATGTCGAAATCTTTCAATCTTTCTCATAGTGCTGACCGCTGCGCTTGCATTCCCTTTCACGCAGGCTCAGGGTTCTGAATGGGGAGACGTACCCGCAATCAAAGGCCTCGATTTTTCGAACGTCGAAATCTACGCTCTCATCGCAGTTCAAACTCGCAACGCTGGCCAGGACACCAGCCAGCTTTACTCCCACACGATTGCTCGGCTTGCAGAGCACAAGTTAGTCGGAGTTTCGCCAGATTCGAAGGATCCCAAACCATTGAAGAACCCACGGCTTATCATTACGTTGCTTGCCAAGCAAATCCCCGACTGTCCCGACAAACTCTTGTACGTCAGAAACTTTGAGTTACGAGAACGGGCTGTTCGAGAGCGAGAGCCCGAGGTTTATACGGATGGGATCAGTTTTGGGGGAACAGATCTGCTTCCTGAGGTTATAGATGTGAACGCAGCCTCTAGGGACCGATTCGAAAAGGATCTTGATCAGATGATCGATCGGTTTGCCCAGCACTACTGGGAGTGGAACGGGAAAAATAACGTCTCCCAATAACCATAATCACGGTTGACCATGAACGGGCTGTTTGAATAAACGAAGATGCGCCAGTTCGCCGCTCGGCATAATACGGTTCATTTAAGACCGGCTCCCCGATCGTCAGTTCATGAAGAGTGCCGAATGGGTCCATGTATATGGAGTTGTAGCCTAGAACGAAGCTTTCCCAGACAAAGTCCCGGTCGCCGCCGATCCCGCGAATGTGATCGGTATCGAGAAGCATGACCTTACGGCCATCGGCTGTGGGAAGATTGCAGGCATGCCCTCATCAGCAACCTGCCAAGAACTCGCGGTGGCATAGAGGCACCAGCGCGCCTGAAACAAACACTGGCGACTGGGGTTAGTGGTAGATGATGCTCCGCTCGCGAACAGAAGATTGCTTGAGCGTCTCGCGGCCATCAGCCACGGCCCACCACTGGAGCGTTTCCTTGATCCAATTCCCCACGGCGTCGTATTCGTAGCGGTAGACTTTGCGGTCCGTGGCCTGTCCCTTGGCATTGAAGATGCGTTCTTCGTTTTGATTGCCCTGTTCGTCGTAGCGAAACTCCGAACGGCCCTGTGGTCGGCTCCGGAGATCGGACACGACTTTCTCGCGAACATGCCCCTGCTCATCATAGACGATGGCGACTTCATACCCGGTATCGAATCGATCGGTCATGACGACCTGAGTCCCGGCTGCATTGTAGTGATAGTTTCGTTCGAACCGCTCACGCACCAGCCGTCCGGCACTGTCGAAGGCATAGAGATTTCGATTGATCACTTGCACGCCATTGAAGTGAAGCCCTCTGATCGGCCGATGTGCTTCGTCGTATTCATACAAGGAGACGTTCTCAAACGTGCCGTCGCCCCAGGCTGCCAGTTCGGCGGACCGATTCCCGCGGTCATCGTAGACCGAGCGCGTCTCTTTCACGACGGCGCCCCGCGCATCCTGCACAACCTCGGCAGTCCGTCTTCCTGCCTGGTCATAGGTATAGACAAATCGAAGCGGCCATAACCCCTGAGATGTCTCCCCGCCGCCCTGAATGCGCTCGATGAGGCGACCGACCGGATCGTACCGATCGGTTTGCACCAACAGGCTCTCTCTGGTTTCGACGGACCGGACGTCACCCAGCAACCCGTCCTCCTCCCGATCGGAGAGATCGGCAGAGAAGGAGGGTATGGCAAGGCCAAGCGTGGGAAAAAGAATGAAGAAAGTCAGGAAGAAGGACGAACCTAGAAAATCCCGTCTACGCCGCGTCATGGCATCGGCTCGATCGGGCAGGGCGTACGACACGACTGTGTGAGCAGCCCACCAGACCTCTTAGTCGACAGAGGCCAATGACCCCAGGATATGATAACCCCCATCGACGTAGATCACCTCTCCGGTGATGCCGCGCCCCAAAGGACTTACGAGGAACAAGGCCGTATCGCCGACCTCGCCCTGCTCCGTCGCCCGCCGGAGCGGAGCGAACGCGCGATGGTGATCGACCATCTTACTGATACCGGACACGCCACGCGCCGCCAATGTCTTGATCGGCCCGGCTGAGACGGCATTGACCCGGATATTCTTCGGCCCCAAATCGTGAGCCAGATACCGGACCGTCGCCTCAAGCGCCGCCTTGGCCACACCCATGACATTGTAATGCGGCACCACCCGCTCGCTGCCGAGATAGGTCAGCGTCACGACCGATCCGCCTTCCGTCATCAGCGGCATCGCCGCCCGCGTGACGGCCACAAGGGAGTAGGCGCTGACATCAAGGGCCGTCGCAAATCCCTGACGGGTGGTATTCACGAATTCTCCGGTGAGCTCTTCCCGCGGAGCAAAGGCCAGGGAATGCACCAGAAAGTCCAACCGCCCCAGCTTCTCAGAGGCCTGTTTCATCATCGCATCGATCTGACTGTCGTCTCCGACATCGCACACGCAAGCCGACGCGCCGGGCAGGGTCTGCACCAACTCCTCGACGTTTTCGCGCAACCGTTCGTTCTGATAACTGAACAGCATCTGCGCGCCTTCTCGCGCCGCAGCCTGCGCGATAGCCCAGGCGATGCTGTGCTTGTTGGCGACACCGATGATCAGACCCTTTTTCCCTTCTAACAACATACCGGCTCCTACTCCTTCAATGTGATGAGACCCTATAAGGCGCTGAACATACCATGATTCGCCGCGGGAGTGAATCGCCCTCTAGCCATGAACGCTCGCAATCCCTTCTCGCCTATGATCACAGGCCGCGGACAAACCAAAAGACCCTGCGACGTTCGCGCGCCCTCACGTCCCCGTCACCCCTCACAACTTCTTTCTGACGTCCTTCCACTCTTTCGCCGCCTTAGCCTTTCGCGGCATCTCGCCTTTGGGCAATTCTGGGACCACCACCACCTCGAATCGATGCTGCAGCAGCATTTCTGCAGACGACCGCGTGCGGACGATGCCGGTTTTCATGGTCGCCCAGCCGCCCTGCTTGAAGGTGTCCAGCGTGGCGCCCAGTCCTTCCGACGACGGCGCCACAAAGCCGGGCGGAAACTTGTGAGACTCCAACCATCGACGCACGTTTCCGATCGCGGCAATCTCCGACGGCGACTGTTCGCCGCCCGTTACATAGACCACGTTGTAGTAATACTGGGTCAGCCGCGACAGTTCGTCGGCTGCATCGGACACAGGCTGCAGGGATGATTCAGTCACTGTTCCCGTCGAGGCGGAAACTGCCGGCTGGATGAGGGCGGCCAGTTCGACAAGAATAATCGGACGCCGGCGCTCCCACACACAGAGCGTCGCGTGACCGTTGTCCGCCGCAACTGACGCCGCGTCATCGACCGATACCGCAATAACGTACGTGCCCCGCATCTTCGCGAGGTAATCGAACGAGGCGTGCCCGCTCTCATTAGTCTTCGCCGTCGCCACGGCCTTGCCGTCTATAGACAGGTGCACGCCAACGCCGCCCCATGGGGAACTTCCCCCAGGAGCCTTCCCGCCAAGTTGGGCCTCGATGCGGACCGGGTGATTCGGCAACGTCAACGCATCATGTACGGTCAGGATACCCTGCACCTTCTCGGCAGCCTCGCCGGTGCCCGCCATGGTCCAGCCGAAGAGCAGCAGCAGGAGGAACGTGCGTGACCCGAGACGAAGCCATTTTGCCATGATACGGTCCACGCTCCCTTTCTGAGGACGATCGGCTTGGTTAGGCGAGGAGGCCGCGATCGCGGCTGACGGTGAGATAGGTATCTCCCATACAAAACAACACCAGACCGATCAACGGCACGAGCGCAACCGAGAACACCGCCATCCAGAGGACAATCAGCAGCACCCCGGCCAGGAACAGAGGACCGCCGCGCTTTTCCCCGATGTAGAGATGTCCGAGCCCCGGCACGAGGGAGAGCGCGGCGGCACGGCAGGCATGAGAGGTTTTTTCCAGCGGATCCATGTCATTCAACCAAGCAGTCGACCCGTATAGTGGATCGCCGCCCTAGCAGGCAGCGGAAAAACTCGATTGTTGCGCAATGCGCTACGATCACTCATGTGCTGTGTCGGTATTACCAGAACCCGCAGGATGCGCAAAAAGGCTGTTCAGCAAGGCCGCAGCAAGCGAAGCGGCGAATCGTTCATTCGTACCCGCCCACCCCGAGCCTGTCAAGACAGGCTCTTGTCCCGTGGCCGTACGGTGAGCGGTGAGCCTCTGAGGTTCACGACGCGCGGAATAACGCGCGTCACGTTTGTGAACGCCGCCGAGCCGGTGAGGCGGCAGTGTCTTGCGAGAACGCCGCTGGCGGACTTTTTCCGCATTCTGCTAGGCCTTCAGCGCCGCCAGCACTTCATCGACATGGCCGGGCACCTTCACCTTCCGGAAAAGGGCCTTGATCCGACCCGTGGCATCGATCACAAACGTGCTCCGCTCGATGCCCAGATACTTCCGTCCGTACATGCTCTTCTCTTTATAGACTCCGTAGGCCTTACAGACCTCGGCCTCTTCGTCGCTCAACAACGCAAAGGGCAAGCCATACTTGGCGATAAACTTCTGGTGCGAGGCTTTCCCGTCCTTACTGACTCCAATCACCACCGCCCCGGCCTTTTTGATCGGCGCAAGGGAATCCCGGAAATCGCAGGCTTCTTTCGTACAGCCCGAGGTATCGTCCTTGGGATAAAAATAGAGGACCACCTGCTTGCCCTTGAGGCTCTTCAGCGTCACGGTACTGCCGTCCTGGTCCGGCAAGGAGAAATCCGGCGCCTTCGCTCCCACGTTCAATTCGTCAGCCATGTCTCAATCCTCTCCAGTGCAACGCTTCGTGTCAGCCGGTCAGCGTGGTCCGCTGCCGATCACCGGACGCTGTGTCCCATACGGGTGTTCCCTGGGCGGCCCCTTTTGCGCCTGGGGACTGCCGAAGGGGCGTAACGCAGGAGAATCCCAGATCACCTTATCCCCGGGAGCTAAATTCGCCGCCTCAATAAACTCCAGGCGGGCCTGGTCCGTTTGCCCCAACGCATTCAGCGCGAGCGCGTAATTGTAATGGGCCTGGCCGGAATCCGGCGACGCCTTGATGGCCTGCCCGAAAAAATTCTTGGCTTCCGCAACCTGTCCGGCCAGATAGGCTTGCATCCCCTGATTGTTCAGAGCGATGGCGTCAGCCTTGGCCCCATAGGCCAATTCCAACGGAACCAGCGGCTGCGGTTTGGAATGGGTACAGGCGGGCAACGACACCGCCATCACGCAAAACACTATCCATAGAGCAACTCTCATCGCACAACCTCGTCGAAATCTCTCGCCACGCCGGATCAGGGCTTGGCGCGCTTTTTTTGTTCTTCTTCAGCTGTTTTCCGATACATCACGTCCCATTCCGGACTCCCCTCCACGATTTGTCGTGAGTAGGACGCCAGTTTGGTCCGTACTTTCTTATCGATCTCCGCTTCCAACAACAACTCTGCGGCCACCACCCGTTTGATCTCGCGCAGCACCTTCCCATCATCTTCAGTAAACCGGCAGTGCGGGCTCTTCTTCAAGGCGCCGAGAGCGAGGTGGGCAAGATGGCTGGCTTTATCGTCGCTGATCACGAATTGGACTCCAGTCCTGAGTGAGGCTACTCTGCGCTTTTCTATGACGAAGATTCACACACCGGTCAGCACCTATAAAATGATGCCCCGTTCACGCACCAGCTTCTGCTTGATCATCGTGAACATCTTCTGGTAATCGACCTGTCCCTGCTCGATCTGCCGTTCATAGGGTTGCATCATCCGGCGCACTTCAGCATTGAGGCGATCTTCCACTCCGAGCTCTTCCGTCATCGTCTGTTCCAACGAATCCCGAAGCGCCTTTCGATCCCCGGTGACGTCCAGAAAACCCAGCTCGTGGAGCCGTGCGATCACTGATTCCGCCATATGATGGACCCGCTCTTTTGCCAGCCTCATCGCAGAAGACTCCCCGCCGACAAACTATGGCCGCTTACAAGACCACTCCCCATGAGCCTATCCGATCGACGACCCCTGTTCAATCCGTTCGACTCGAATCGTGCTGGCATTCATCGCCTGCCGCAGAGTCGCCGCGTCTCCCACGACGCGACCCACCACATTGACCCGGTCAGCCGGCACGGGATCGGCCCCCATGCTCATCGGCGTACGCCCGAAGAAAATCGCCAACACCTGACCGGCGCCCCAGAAGGCCACGTCACCGACTTTGACCTGCGTGGTCGCCGTTTCGCGATGGTCCTTCACTCCGGGAATCTTAAAATAGAACTCTTCGCCCCAGACATTCAATGGTCCCTCAGCGGGCAGCGCCTGGTAGAGTTCTTCAGCCGTTCTCGTGCTTTTCAACTCCGCCTCCAACTGTATCCCGCCGACCTTGATTCGAATACGTTTCGCCGATCCGTTCGTGGTCATGTTCCCTCATTTACACCGTGATACACTGCACAACTCAAGCGCACGAAACTCCGCACCAGTCGCGGACTCTAACTTGTTTATCCCTTGAAATCAAGGCTACAATCCCGGCGGAGGGAGATCGCGACCCGCATTATGTTGACCTCGACATTCGTCCATCTGAACGGCATCGGCCCGTCCACGGAGCGGCGGCTCTGGGAAGGCGGCATCGCCGATTGGACGACCTTTCGCCGTGAGCCGAACCTTCCCGGCATCTCACCCTCGCGCAAAGTCCTGTACGATATCGATCTTGCCTCGGCGCAGGAGCAGCTCGACCGCCGCAATGCCCGGTACTTTGCCGGCTGCCTGCATACCCGCGACCACTGGAGGCTGTTCCGCACCTTCGGCCCACGGGCACTCTATCTGGACATCGAAACGACCGGACTGTCCGCGCACGAGGGGCAGGTGACCATCGTCGGCCTCTACCGCCAGGGGCGACTGCGCACCCTGATCAGCGGTGACGACCTGACGCTTGGCGTGATTCAGGAGGAACTCGACCAAGCCGACTTGCTGATCACGTTTTTCGGCAGCGTGTTCGATATCCCCTACCTCCAAACCTGTTTCAAGGGCCTGCGGGTGTCGATTCCTCACTTCGATCTCTGTTTCGCCGCGAGACGCGTGGGCCTGCAGGGAGGCCTCAAGCACATCGAGCGCGAGTTGGACATCGCGCGGGACTCCGATCTGCTGACACTCGACGGCATGGAAGCCGTTCGTCTCTGGCACCAGTACCGCGCAGGCGACGAGGCAGCGCTGGATCAACTCGTCCGTTATAATGCCGCCGACACCAGAAACCTTGAACCACTGGCGGAGTGGCTATATGACCGGCTCGCCCTGCGCTACGGTCCACCGTCATTGACGCCGGCCGGATAGCGTGAGCACACAGCAGAACAGATGGGCATGGAGGGCATTCGGGCAGACCGAGGGCGGGTTGGTCCGTCCCACGAATCAAGACACCTTCCTCGTTGAGAACCGACATCGACTCTGGGCAGTGGCGGACGGAATGGGAGGCCACCCGGGAGGAGATGTGGCCAGCCGTCTCGTAATGGACTCCCTCGCCGAACTTGCGCCGACTCTCGGCGGAATTGCATCTGCCCCCGACCTTCACGAGGAAGAGCGCGCAACCGACCGTCTCACAACCATGGCGGAGCAGGCTCATGCCTCCATCCTCACCCATGCGGCTCAGCACCCGCCGCTATACGGCATGGGAACGACACTCGTGATGGCCCATCTCCTCCCGCTGCCCAAGCCACGCTTACTTGTTTTGAACGTCGGCGATAGCCGGGCCTACCTGGTCAGAGCCGGCACCCTCACGCAACTCACACGGGACCATACCCTGATTGAAGAGTACGTCCGTGACGGGCGCCTCACACCTGCGCAGGCCGCATGCCACCCGAACCGCCATGTGCTCACCCGCGCCATGGGCCTTGCCCCTCACCTGGAAAGCGACCTGTTCTTCTTCGATCTTCTCGATGGAGACCTCCTGCTGCTCTGCTCAGACGGCCTCACAAAAATGTTGACCGACGAACGCATTCTGCAGACCGTGAGGCCTCATCAGCATATCCCTTCCCTTGCCACCCAGGCACTGATTCACACAGCGCTCGATGCGGGAGGGATCGACAACGTCACCGTGGTGGCTTGCACCATTACTGAGATACCCGATCAGGCAAATATCCATTGACACCAACTCGAGGCACCAGGTAGCCTCGCAGAATTGCCGCCTCGTAAAATCACGAGGCTTTCGTCCATATATTTCCCTATACCCCTATGCACTTTCAGCCCATTGAACGTCGATCCCGCCGCGCCTCGTTGCGGCACTGCCTCTTTATCTGTTCCCTCATGAGCATCCTGGCGGGCTCCCTTGCAGCGGCCAAGGAGCCAGTCGATGCAGAAGCCACTCTGCGCCTCATCGTGCAAGCAAACGCCGATCGTGATCTGCCCACTATGTCGAAGTATATGTCTCACGACTCCGACGCCGTCGGCTACACGATCGACGGACACAAATACGTAGGATGGACGGCTTTGGCTACCGACATGCGCACCGAGTTCACCTCGGTCGCCAAACTGGAACTTCCCATCACCTACCTGCAATTTTGGCATAAGGGTGACATCGCCTGGTTCGCGATGGAACTCGACTATATTCGTTATCTCAACGCAACGGACCTGACCCAACGCATGGTGCTTCCACTGCGTGAGACAGGGGTGATGGAGCGAAGGGACGGCACCTGGATTCTCGTGACCTGGCACGAATCCACTAGACAGCCCGATACCGGAATGGGGATCGCCCTGGCCGACCCCGGCACCGTAGTGCGTCGCGTGTCAGACAATCAGGCGCCCGGGCCGAATGGCGCGGACTTGAGCGGCGAATGGGAAGTCACTGAAATCGAAGACAATAAGAAATACGTCGCCACTCTGGACGCGCACGGCAACGGCCCTTACACCTGGCAAGGGGGACAGTTCGCCACCACCAGCTTCAACGACCGGCGCTGGCAGGGGACCTGGAAACAGACCGGCAATGACCGCGAAGGTGCGTTTGAAGTGGTGATCTCGGAGGATGGCACCGAAGCCAAGGGAATATGGTGGTACGTGCGTGTCGGCACCAGAGACAATATTCCGCCCCGGCAACATGGCGGTACTTACCTGTGGAAGCGACTGACCCCGCCCCCGACGGCTCCCTAACGGGTGGGCCTATTTCCCAACATTGTCTCACACACACTCACGGACGGCCGGTCTGTTATAAACGAGGAGGGGCTATGAATCGTGCGCTGCTATCGATGGTCATGCTGCTGATGGTCACCAGTACGGTCTACGCCGACGGTGGCCACGATCACCATGCCATTCCAACCATGCCGAGTTTAGGCGACACTAAGATTACCATCGATGATCACACGGTCACTCTCACCTTCGGTCCGGTCGATTTGCCGACCGGTCATGACGGCGATCTGGCATCCAGTATGCCCAAGAAGGTCTTCCAGTTGCCGGACGACACGTACATGATCGGCTATAAGTCCGAGGTCTACACGAAAGACGGCAAGCCGCTGCCCAAGAATTACCTCCATCACATTCTCATGCTGAACAACGACAAGCCGAGCGTGTCATGCGATGGCGAGCCGTTGTTCTTCGCCGGTGCCGGTTTGGAAATGACGGAAGCACGTTTTCCGGACGGATACGGGGTCAAGCTGGGAAAAGGGCAAAACCTCATGTCCGTTGTGGCGTTCTACCACAAGGCTCCCCCGACAAAGGACGTGATGGCCCGTTTCACGATGTATGTCGCGCCGAAAGGCACGAAGGTGCAGGAAATGGATGTCTACCAGGTCGGGGTCAATATTGTCTGCTACAGCAAGTTCGGCCAGCGTGGCGCGGACCAAACTGACGAAGGCATCGAAATCAAGCCCGGGGTTTCAGTTCTGTCAGCCCCTTTGAAATTCAACATGGACGGCTGCGTCAAATTCGCCTACCCCCATGGCCACGATGAATTGCTGATGGTTGCCCTGGAGAATAAATCCTCCCGAGAAACCCTCCTGCGAACGGTCCCTGAAGTGGGTGCCGACGGCACGTTTCGTGATTTTCGCCCTCATCAGGTGTACCGGGATGACAAAGGGTTCACGGTAACCAAACGCGACGACTATGAAATGGTGATGGTTCACCACCACCCGCTTCAAAACCCGAATATTCATCATGGAATGGGAAATTACCTGCTGTATATGACCCCTGGCGTTTGCCCCCGATCTGCCAACACCGCCTCAGCACGCTAGACTTAGGAGTTTCTCGCCCACCGCGATCCAACGATTGCGGTGGGCACCCCGTTCGTTCCGGAAGCCTTCGCCGCATCACCCGACCGGCGAAACCCTCGCCCCGAACCCTCTCCCCAACGAGAATTGCACCTTTTTCTTGGGGTGTGATCACTGTTGCCTGCTCCGCACAGCACACTCCCCTACTGAAGTACACGCGCCCCCTCAGGCAGCGGGCTGGGATTCTCAATAAGGTGTATGATATTGAACCAGTCATGCACTCCAACCGGCTACCGGAGGACACAATCGTCCCTTTGACAGCGAGCGCATGTTCACTTCTGTGCGGTGGTGCAGTTCCAAGCGTCCGCCCGGCGGCATCGAACCAGAATGATCGCACCCCTGCATAGGAAGATGAAATCCTCCATGTCGCCGGCTGAACCGTCCCTCAACATTCTCCTCATCAACGAACAACCGGATGAAATCAAGCTGGTGACCTCCAGCCTGAGAGGATTTTTCCCCGGCTGCCGGATCGAAGCGGGTTACTCATCCGAAGAAGCCCTGACATTCAGCCATCAGGGCGAATGGCACATCATCCTCATCGATCACGATTTACGCCCTGAACGCGGTCTCGACATTCTTTCCCGCCTTCGTCGCAATGCTCCCTATGCGGCCATCATCCTCCAAACGAATGAAAGCGATTCCCAAACCGCCGTCCAGGCGCTGCAAAACGGCGCTGACTTCCTCCTGTTCAAACGGTCACCCGCCTTTATCACCGAGTTGTTGTTTTCCGTCCAGGAGGCGGTTGAAAAGCGCGACCTCCAAATGAAACTGGACCACACCTTTCAACGGCACCAGCGGTTCATCGAAACGCTGAGCGACTTGGTGTACGAGCTTGATCGGGACGGTCGCTTTGTCTACGTGGGTACTGCCGTCACCGCCATGCTCGGCTATACTCCCGAGGAGCTTGCCGGACGACACTATTCGCTTCTACTCCCTCCCCTCCAAGAGGCAACAGGACGCTTTCGCCTGAACGAACGACGGGCCGGCAGCCGCTCGGTACGCAGACTTGAGCTCACTCTTCATCGGAAAGCCCTACCAGATGCACCACCCGCATCGATCACCGTCGATGTAACAGCCAAGGGACTCTTCGATTCGGCCAATCGTTATCTCGGCACGGTCGGGGTCCTGCGCGACCTTTCCCAACAGAAGGCGCAACAGGACCGACTCACCGAGTTGGAGTCACGCCTCCAGGAAACCACCCGTCAACTCACGCTTTCCCGGGAGGCGGCCCGGGTATCCCGCCAGCTCCAGCAGCCCCTCACCACGCTATTGCAGGATTCACAACGATTGCTCAGCTCAATTCAGCACAGCAAGATCGAGCAGCATGTCGAAACGATGATCGAGAAAGCGTCGCAGGCCAGCCAACTTGGCCACCAATTGGCTCAAGCCATCCATGCCCCTCCTTTAGAGTTTTTCCCCCTCGATCTGCACCATGTTCTTGAGACCGTGGTACAAACGATCCGGCACGAGACAGAAGGCTCGGGGCTCCTCGTGACCACGCACTTGGCTCAACACCTTCCACTCATTCTGGGCTCACCGGACGCGCTGGAGGATCTCGTGAGAATCCTCCTTAATTATGCACACCACTACACGTCCTTGCCCAACACTCCGTCCCATCTTCTGCTACAGACGGCGCTGCTGGCCGGAGTCACTCCTTCACTCGCTTCACGCAACCTTCCGCTGCATTCGAGCGTCTCGCGCGAGTATGTGAGCTTCACCATCAAGGAAAGCTCCAACCACACCGCTGCTCCCATGGGCGAACAGCCAGATTTCCATATTTCTCCCGAGCAGTTCTTTCGGGCTCACCAAATTGTCCAGGCACATGGTGGCGCCATCGAAATAGAACATGCACCCGACAGCGGTCTGACCATCACGGTACGAATTCCTGTTCCCACTCATTTCTTCGCGGATGAGGGCGCTGAATCTCCCACAGCCTCGCCCGCCAAACCCGGCATTGTTCGAGTTCAATCTCAGCACGTCGCCGGAGAACGACCCGACCGACGGCGCTCCGAACGCAAGCTGTTCGCGCTCCCCGTGCAACTATCCGTCGGAAGCACCACCCTTCGAGGCGTCTTACGAAACATGAGCACCGGCGGCGCCCTCCTCACCATCCATGACCTGTCGGCCTCCATTCATCTGCAACCAGCCTACGTAGTGATCAAGACACCGGTGAGCTTCCTGGAACTTCAAGGAGTCGTGCATGAACGACCGGCTGCACTTACGGACCTGCCTCTCCCTGCCATCAAGAACTTTGTGATTTCCTTTTCACCGAGCGGCGAACGCGACCGCAGTGTCCTCCGTTCACTTCTCGACGGGCTGCAAGACGGTTCAACAATCGTCACGTTCGAAGGATTAATCCTTCCTCTTTTCACAACCGCCGCGAACAACCCCGACGCCCCCCTCCCCTCCACCGCAGCGCCGACAGATAGACGTGAGGCCGCACGTCTCAACGTCCCATGCCCGATTCGACTGGTCGGCTCATCAGCCACGCCAACCCGTCCTCTCGGAGTGACGGTCAACCTGAGCCTGGATGGGGCCTGCATCGGATTACCGGGAGGTTCCGACTTCCCTGAAAATCAGCAGGTCCTTCACCTGGTGCCCGTTGAGCCAAACACTTCGTCAATCGGCGCCGCCTTGCCTGAGGGTTCTGAAACCCCTTGGCCTGCGCGGATTGTCTGGACACATCAATCTCAGGTCAGGACAACCTCGAATCCCGCAGCACCAGAAGGAGTCCGACGCCGCTTCGGTGTGCGCTTTGAGGGTTTATCGCCCGCGCAGGAGCAGAGACTCCGGGCCCTTATCTCGCCGCGGATCGGCACTTCGCAAGATCTTGCCGAACCGATGTCAGACTCGCCGGTCCTCACCGTTTCACACCACCTACGCAATCGTGAGGGCCTCACGATTGCACTGTGTCACGATGTTCCGAGACGAGTAGACGGCACACAATGCCCGCTGGTACTGCTCTGCTCGGGGTATGGGACGACACAACAGGCTTATGCCGCCCTGGCCTACACACTTGCTGCATGCGGCCTGCAAGTCCTGCGCTATGATCACAGCCGTCACATCGGATTGAGCGACGGCGACCCCACGCAAACCACGCTCACAACCCTGGAAGATGATCTCGATACCATACTGAGCTTTGCGCAGAAAGAGTTCCCCGGACTCCCCCTCACGTTGCTGGCACCGGACCTGCTCGGCCGCATCGCGCTACGTCGCCAGGATTGGCACAAGTCAGTCCGCCGGCTCTTACTTCTCAATCCGACACTCGACATCCGAAACTGCCTGACAAGCCTCCATCAGCGGGATCTGGTAGGTGAACATCTGACTGGAACGCGGCTCGGGCTCGGCAACCTCCTGGGGATTCCACTCGACATCGATCATTTCGTGGCCGATGCGGTGGCCGCTCAATATACAGAGAGCAACGCGCTTCAGGAGGACCTCTCGCATTGTGGAACCGAGGTCGTGTTTCTGACGACCGGCCCAGGCGCTGCTGAATACCCGACTCCCTCACCGGCGCCGGCACTCGTGGAGGATGCTCTGCATCGGCTCGGATCAAGAGGTAGTCGCGTCATGCTACAAGCTCCGCTTCTGCCTGCCGACGCTGTCGCACCATCGGCACTGCACGCAAGCTGGCACCGAATCGCACAGCTCTGCCTTACTCCAGATAGCTTCCCGTATCCCACCGCCCCGGCTCCCTCGAATCTCTCACGCATGATATCCATTCGCGCACGACTCGAACGCGACCGACTCCGCATCAAATATGCCGCCGGAACGGCAGGCCGCGAGCGCCTCTGGGCCGCACAGACCGACCTCACACGAAGTTTGGATGAACTCCCCGCGCATTGGCAATATATCGATCAGCTGTATCAACTCCTCCAACCGCTCGATGGAGGCCTGGCCCTGCTCGATGTCGGATGCGGCATTCATTCATTCGCCAGACTCCTGCTCTTGAACCTTTCCTACCGTCTCCGCGCTCAAACCTGGAACCAGAACCAGCCTCTTCGATACATCGGCATAGACTTCTCAGTGGCCGCGCTGCATGCCGCGCAGGACGCGACGAGTGACGCCCTGAAGCACGTGGATCGGCTGTTCTCCGGTCGCATCTCCGGGCCGACACCCGTCAGTCAGCAGTGGGTACGTGGTCGATCCGTAGAAACGCTTCCCTTCGCGGACCATTCGTTCGATCGCATCGTGGTGAATCTCTCCCTCAGCTTTTCACGTTCTCCTCTCCATGCTCTTCGTGAACTGTTCCGTGTGCTTCGCCCCGGCGGAAAACTCATCGTGAGCGTCATCACCCCCTTGGCAGATATGGCCCTCCCCTATCGTTCATCCTTGCAGGAGCTCGGCGTCGATGCCTTCTCGGGAGACGCCCGCCTTGCCCTCAATCGCATGGCTCAGTGTTGCGTCGCCCTGCGCGTCGGTCAACTCCACGCATTCCAGGAAGAGAGCCTGAGCGCCGCCCTCGCCCAAGTCACATCTACTCCAACAAGACTCGTGCGTACGTTCTCCGGACAAATTCTGGTCGCCCTCGCTGAAAAACCTGATTCCGCTGGCTGAAACAATACCTCGCATATATACTTCAGTCACTAACACACGACATGCGGCGCGTCGGACGACACCACATGCACGATGGTGTCCGGGTTGATATTTTCTGCGCAAGACTATGGCACTCCACGAGCACATTCGGCACACCCCTATTCTTTCTGCTTCCGAAGCCCCCATCAGAATGATCGGCGCGTTTGCCGAATCGGTGGGACAGGCCACCGACCTCACGCAGGTCGGCGAGTGCATCTTGAGGATCCTCAGCGAACAGTTGCGCTTGCCGAAAGCCGCCATATGGATACGAGAAGCAAACGGCGAATACCATCTCCTTGCCTCTCTAGGACACCGCACGCTTGCGGCATTGCCGGCTAGCCTGCCGGATAACCACGCCCTTATCACGGGCCTTTCCGATCGGCTACACCTGCTCCGATACGACCAGGCCTCATCTTCGCCCGCCGGCTCAGCCATGATATCGATACAGGCAGCCGTGTGCCTTCCTCTCCGGAACAAGACGCAGTTTCTCGGACTCTGCGCCCTTGGGCCGATCGGCACGGAGTGTCACCTGGACGAAGACACCGTGATCATTGCAGAGACCGTCGCACGCATCGCTTGCAATACCTTGGACCATCACCTGGCGCAGGACGACCTTCGGCGCTCCTCCACCTTGATGAGACGCACCGATCGATTACGCTCGTTGGAAATTATGGCGGGCGGGTTCGCACATGAAATCCGTAACCCCCTCACGTCGATCAAGACGTTTATTCAGCTGGCCCCGCAACGCCAGCAGGACCCGGTGTTCATCCGTGAATTCAGCCAAGTCGCCATTGAAGACGTCCATCGCATCGAGCGGCTGCTGCACGAAATCCTCGACTATGCGAGTTACATGACTCCCCAGCCGAGCGACGTGGACCTGAACGAACTGGTCACCTCCTGCCTCGGTTTCGTCTCGTCCACCGCCTCGCATCGAGGAATTCGTCTGCACACGACACTGGCCCCTCAACTGCCCACGCTCTCGCTCGATCGCCAGCAGATCAAACAGGTGCTCTTGAACCTGCTATTGAATGCGCTCGATGCCATGCCCAACGGCAACGGCGTGATTCAGATCCGCACGCGCGTGCTGCCGCAAGCCGGCCGCACAGCCTGGGTACAGCTGGAGGTCGAGGACGAGGGATGCGGCATTGCCCCGGACCACCTGGAGCATATTTTCGATCCGTTTTTTACAACCAAGCATACCAATAGCGCGAGCGATGGGTCCGGCCTTGGCCTGACCACCGCGCATCAAATCGTCCGCGAACATGGCGGCACGCTATTGGTGGAGAGTCGAGTCGGCGCAGGTTCGACGTTTTCCGTGAATCTTCCAGCACCGGATGCACGCACCACAGTTTCAGCCGCACGGGAGTAACATGAAAAAACGGGTACTACTTGTCGATGACGAGCCGCGTGTCCGCGCCTCGCTGAGAACAGTGCTGGAACCGACCTATGAGATTCTCGAAGCGGCGGACGCCGCGGAAGGCCTCAAGAGTTTCAAACACGATGCGCCGGACCTGGTCCTGCTGGACGTGATCCTCCCGGGAACAGACGGTCTGGCGGCGCTCCAGACAATGCGCACCGAGAATCGTGCCGTCCCGGTGATCATGCTAACCGGGACCAAATCGGTCAAGACGGCCGTCGATGCCATGAAACTGGGGGCAGCCGACTATCTATCCAAGCCATTCGATGTCGAAGAGCTGCAAATCGTCATTGAGCGCACGCTGGGCAAACAGGAATTAGAACAAGAGGTTCGTCAACTGCGCGCGCAGGTTGTCCAGCGGTATGCCTTTCACAATCTGATCGGCAAAAGCCCGGCGATGCAGGAAATCTATGCGAAGATCGAGCAAGTGGCCGACAGTCGCACCACCGTCCTCGTAACCGGCGAGAGCGGGACCGGAAAAGAACTCGTCGCCAAGGCCATTCATTACAACAGCGCGCGGCGCGAACGCCCGTTCGTGGCGCTCAATTGTGCGGCTCTGCCTGAAACTCTGATCGAAAGCGAACTGTTCGGCCACGAAAAAGGCTCCTTTACCGATGCCACGGCAAGGCGCGTAGGCCAGTTCGAATTGGCGCATACGGGCACGCTTTTTCTCGATGAAATCGGGGACCTCAGCGCGGCGACCCAGGCCAAACTCCTCCGCGTGCTACAGGAACGGGAGTTCACCCGCGTGGGCGGAGTGCAGTCCATCAAGGTGGATGTCCGAATTGTGGCGGCCACCAACAAAAACCTCGATGAGATGGTCCGGAAGAACCAGTTTCGCGAGGACCTGTATTACCGCATCAACGTCATCGCGCTGTATCTACCGCCCCTGCGCGAGCGGGGCGAAGACATCGCCCTCCTGGCCAAACACTTTCTGGCAAAACGTATCGAAGAAGAGAAACGTCCTCCTCAGGAATTTACGAAAGGCTCGCTGGAGTTGATCTCGCACTATCCCTGGCCCGGAAACGTCCGCGAGATGGAGAACATCATCGAGCAGGCGTTCATCTGGTCAAAAGGCTCCGATGTCATCACGCCGGAGCACTTACCGAATATCCTACGCACCGATACACGCTCCACCTCACTCCGGGACGACACCCTGGCGGGGCGATTGTCGCTCGAAAAAGCCGTCATGGAATTCGAGCGTGAAATCATCCTGGATGCACTCAAGCGAACAACGTACGTACAGACCCATGCGGCCGCCATGCTGGGAATCAGCCGCCGCATGCTGAAGTACCGCATGGATACCCTAGGCATCAGCCGGCCCGATAACGGAGTGACTCCCGAGCCTCCACTGACTCAGGAATGACACAGGTGGCGCAACGTGTCCCGCAGCCTGTCTCAGTTCCTCAAAGGTGAAATCACTTACATCAAATATCTAGTGGCCTGAATATGCGGGACCTGCTATATATGGGCCGATCAGCACAATCAGGAGCGGTATAGGTTTTGCGTTTATCCTTCAGTAACGCCTGCAATGCACCCGGGAGCGCTCTGGATGGGGACCCATACATCACCTGAATACGTAGGCACGAAACCGTCGGTACTGGTCGTCGATGATGAGACCGGCCCACGGGACGCCCTCAAAGTCATTCTTCGCCCGTTCTTCACCATCCACTCCGCCGACAACGCCAAATCCGCCCTCCGGGTCCTCAAAGATCAGCATATCGACCTCATCACCCTCGATCAAAAACTGCCCGACCGCCAGGGAATCGATCTGCTGCAAGACATCAAGCAGGACTACGCCGACATCGAAGTCATCATCATTACCGGCTATGGCAGTTTGAAGTCTGCGATGGAAGGCATCCGGCACGGCGCGGCGGGATATCTGCTCAAGCCATTTAACGTGACCGAACTGATCACCCTCATCAACCAAACACTCGAGAAAAAGCAGCGGCTGGACTACCTGCGCTCGTTCCTCAAAACATCGACCGCCTTGTGGGGAACGGAACAGGAAGCGGCCCAGGCGTGGAAAGATCTGCAAGCCAACTATTTCTCCATCGGCAAATCCGCCCCCGAGCCGGCCGCCAAGACAGGCGATGTCACTGCGTTGATCCCGTTGTTATCCGACCTCCTCGAAGCAAAGGACCGCCAACTCCTGAACCACTGCAGCCGCGTCAGCTTTTATGCGTCGCTTCTTGCCAACCAGCTCAACCTTTCCCTTCCCGATCAGAAGGGACTCGCGCTGGGCGCGTTTCTCCACGACATCGGGAAGATCAGTATTCCCAACTATAAGTATGCAGCGAACGATGACGACGGTATCAAGAACGGAGTTCTCGCCAAAGCATACTCCGAGGCCGGTGCGCGGATGCTGCTACCGCTTGAATTTCAGGCCGAGGTGGGACAGATCGTGGTCTATCACCATGAACGATTCGACGGACTGGGCAATCCGCACGGGCTGGAAGGCGAAGGCATTCCACTCTTGGCACGCATCGTCGCCATCGCCCAAGCCTTCGACAACCTGACGGTCGATATGCCGGGACACCTTCCGATGTCCATCGACGACGCCATCCGCAAGATCGTGCTCCAAGCGGACACTCACTTCGATCCGAAGCTGACCGAGCTTTTCGCCCAAGTCGTGCGGGAATGCAAATCTTCCCTGCCCGCCCTCGCGATCGCAAAAACCTCACCGACGACCTAATCCGATCGCGCCCGTCGTTCCTTCGCGCTGCCGATCATTTCAGCCGCCGCCGCGCGCGCACTGTTGGTCACCGTGACCCCGGCTAACATCCGCGCCACTTCCTCTTCCCGCTCGCGCTCCGTCAGCAACCGGACTTGCGTCACGGTGCGCTGCTGGCGCACCTGCTTCTCTACCAGGTAATGCGCATGGGCTTGGGACCCGACCTGGGGAAGATGCGTCACACAGAGCACCTGGTGGTGCCGGCTGAGATCCCGGAGACGTGTCCCCATGACCTCAGCCACGGCCCCGCCGACTCCGGCATCGACTTCGTCAAAAATCAGCACGGGAACTCGATCGCTCTCGGCCAGAATGGTTTTCAACGCCAACATGACACGGGACAGTTCCCCCCCGGAAGCCACTTTGGCAAGCGGCTTGAGTGGTTCACCCGGATTGGCCGAAAAGACGAACTCCACGGCATCGTGGCCCATCTGGCCGTAGGACGTCTCGCCGGGCAGCGGAAGCACCTCCACCGCGAAGCGGGTTCGCTCCATTCGAAGCGCGCTCAACTCTTTCGTCACCTGCGTCGTGAGTTTCTTGGCCGCGTCGATTCGCTTGCGAGAGAGACGCCCGGCCAGTTCACCCACGCGACGTGCAGCATCCTCCACGGCAGTGGCCAGGTCCTGCAGCCGGGTTTCCGCTGTGTCCAGTTGGGCCAGCTGAGCGCGTAGAGAGTCTTGTAGCACCAGCATGGCATCCAACGATCCGCCGTATTTCTTGCTCAGCCGATGCAATCGATCCAGCCGCTGCTCGATTTCCATCAATCGTGCCGGGTTGGCTTCGACTTGATCACGATAGTGCCGGATCTGGTCGGCCAGGTCCCTCAGCGGAACGATGGCGTCCTCTACTACCCGCGTCCATTCGACGGCAGTCTGATCGATCGACACCATCTTCGCGAGCAGTTTGCGCGCGGAAGCCAACAGGCTCAGCACGCCCTGATCACCCGCATACAGCAACTCATGGAGTTGGTCGGAGAGGTCGCCCAGTTGTTGACTATGCATGAGACGCGGGCGTTCCTGTTCAAGCCGCGCGTCCTCCCCCGCCTCCACTGCGGCATCGGAGATTTCCTGAAATTGAAAACGCAGCAGATCCTCTCGTTCTCGGCGTTGGGCGATATGCACAGTCAGTGTCTCACGTTCAGCCACCCGCTCCTGCCACGACCGATATGCGACCTGATAGTCCTGACGAAGAGCATGAAGTCGGCCGAAGGCATCCAACGCCTCCAACTGAGCCGCGGAGGACAACAGCGATTGCTGCTCGTGCTGGCCATGCACATCCACCAACGCGCCGCCCAGTTCCTCCAGAAGATGAACCGGGCAGAGATTGCCGTTGAGATAGGTCCGGTTGCGGCCCGTCCTGGAAATCACGCGACGGATGACAATGTCCGTCTCACCCGGACGGGCGAATTCCTTGGTTTGGAGCAGATGGAGAATGGGATGGCCGGACGGCAACACAAACGCCGCTTCGAGGTCGGCTTCATCGGACTGGGCACGGATCTGATCCGTCGAGGCACGGCCCCCGACCAAGAGCGTCACCGCATCGATGAGGAGAGATTTGCCGGCTCCGGTTTCACCGGTAAACACGATGAAGCCGGAGCCGAAACAGACGGCCAGCTGCTCGATCACGCCGAAATTCGAGATGCGCAGCTCGGTCAGCATGCCGCTGAGGATCAGGCGCTAGGCAGCGCCGGAATGTTGCGCGAGAAGCGAATCGATGATTTCTTTAAACTGGCGCTTGGGACGCGCCCCCACCAGCCGCTCGACCGCTTGACCGTTCTTGAAGAAGAGAATGGTCGGAATGCTCATCACCTGATAGCGTCCGGCAATTTCCGGGTTCTCATCGGTATTGAGCTTACGGACCTTGACCTTGCCGGCATATTCTGTTGCTAATTCATCGACGATCGGCGCGACCATCTGACAAGGCCCGCACCAGACCGCCCAAAAATCCACCATCACTAATTCGGATGCCTTCATGACATCCTCATCCCACGTCGCATCAGTCGCCTTCAACGCATCGCCTGCCACAGTGTCCTCCTTCGCTCGACCTGCCATATCATCGTTTTTCGATGTGCTGAAGCGGTTCCACACACCGTCCGTCATCCTATAACACGGTTTTGCAGAGAGTCAAATCACGGCCTGTCCCAGTGCCACTCAGCTGGCGCACCCGACCACCAGTCCGTCGGCCTGGCGCGTCGCCACGCATCCTGTTCCTTCCAGAACTGCCTCACCAGGACCTCATCCAGGCGAGCCGCCATCGCCGCAGTGACGTCAGACTGTCGCTGCACCGCCTGCTGGATCACTTCTTTTGCGATACGCGCGAGCACATCCGGCGGATCAATCAGATCTTCACTCCGTCCGGTCGCGAGATTCAGGTAGAGCTGTTCCACGCGAACCCATTGATCGGTGGTCGCCAGGTGCTCAAGGTAGCCATCGAGCGCGTGATACACATACGTAAGAAAGACATAGGTTCGAGCCGAGGGTGTCTCCCTCACCGCCGCCTGACAGGCCTCGACCGCCTGACGGTAGTCAGCGGCTTTGAGAAACACCGCGGCGCGTTGAAGATGCGATGGCTGCTCCGCCGCCTCCAACTGAGCCGGGACCGCCCCCTGAACCGCGCTCCACAAGCATACCCCGATCAACAGGAAGAGCTGGTTTCGTCGCATGAGGATGCGCCTCCCTCACCGTCTCCGCATCGCGCTCCGGGCCGTCTAATTTCGACCCGTCAGGCGAGACTTTGCGGCTCAATACCGACCCATCGGCATCGACTGCACCGGCATCGGATTCAGGGTTCGTCCATAGGGGCCACCCGGCGCTGCCCAGGGCAAGCCGCGATCCCCGACCAGCAATGGACCCAAAATCGTGCGCGCCACAATCGTGCCGAAGTTCTCTGTCCAGCCGATGCCGGTCATGCTCAGCATGAAGGAGTAACTCTGGCGGTCCGGGAACTGCAGATAGTACAACCCGAGCGACCAGCACTTGCACGGATTCTGATACAAGGCGACCACATCGTATTCCGGACTGCGGCCGCCTTTGACATCGTAATAGCCCTTGGCGCCGACGGTCCAGCCCCACGGTGTTCTAAATCCGCCGCCCGCGGTGACGAACTGGATCTCCTCGGTTGGAGCATAGACCTCATTAAACGAGACCGGATTCCAAATATCGCCGCGCCGGACCCGGTTGCCGTCACGACTGAACCGTTGCCCGACCTCCACGTACCAATAGTTGGATTGCTGCACCCGAAGATCGGTATTCCACTGGCTGAACGTCCCCCGGTAGGGATCGAGAAAGGCATCGACCGTCAGATACGAATTCGTCGGAGGTAACATCTGTCCGCCCGTCACATTCTTTCCGAGCGCTTCGTTGACACCGGGTGGACGAAAGAATTCCGGCGCGGTATTGCCGATCACCGCCCGTAGCCACAAGTCGGACAGTTTTCGCCCCTGCACCTCCACGGTCGCCGGCTGCAAGGGCTGCGTGAGAGATCCCAGGAACGGTAACACGCCGGGAGTAAACTCCCGCGCGCGGGTCTGCACCCCGCCCACGTGATAACTCTGCGCCAGGGTCAAGTCGAGCCAGTTGAACGATTGGCCGTTCACCTGTTGTTCGAGCAACTTGGTCCGGAGTGAATAGGTTAATAAGTTTTTCTTCGGGATGTCATCGACTTGATCGATCTGGGCGATCTGAGACTGGTTACTCCCCGGCACGTATTCATACATCACACTCGGTTCGATCGTGTGCAGGAAACTCCCGCCGTCACCCCCGGTATACCGGCGGCTCAGCCTGGAAGACGCATCCATAGCCGCCCAAAACGTCTCGCGATGGAGAGGACTGGCCTCCTGAATGCCGCGCGTATAATAGACTTCCTTGAATTTAAAATGCGGCGTCAACCCGATCACATGCCCGACATCGATCACATCGGTGGTGACGCCAGGCATAAAATCCATGCGATTCACAGCGAATCCCTGCTCGCGATAAAAATTCACAAAGTTACTGTCGAGATTCATGAGCAGCGGCAGCCCGAACGCCGACGTATTCGGCAACACATAGCCGACCTCCGGGAGGCGCTGGAACGTGTCGGGACCGCCGGAGTTCAACGGCTGGAGATACTGACCCAGAAAATAGGCGCTGCCGTAGGGCAGGCGTTGCGTCGCCAGTAATGTGGATTCGCCGCTGGGAGAAGCCCGCTGGGCTCCTGAATTGCTCAACTGTTGGAGATACTGCCGATCGGATACAAACGACGCCTGGCCTCGCACCAGGAGTGTGTCCGTGACCTGTTGAACATGCTGGCCGCTGATCAAGCCTCGCAAGCGCCGCTCATCCGAGGCGGTCTGATCGACGCCCGACACATTCGGCAGTTTCGTCTGCTGCAGAAAGCTGGCAAACCACTGCCCGCTCGACCGCCGGTCCAGATAATAGCGATAGGTAAAATCGCTTCCGTACCCAAGATCCGAATAATACGAAGGTGCGATCGTCAGGTCCTGGCTGGGGTTAATGGCCCAGAAATAGCCCTGCTGGTAGTGCAGCCCGAAGCGGTTGTCGTAGCCGGGCGTGGGAATGAGGAACCCGCTGTGACGATTACTGAGCGGATAGGTCAGGGTCGGCACAGGGATAATGGGCGTATCCCGCATGCAGAGCCACGCCCGCTTCATCCCGATACTTTCGCCCGTGTTCACATCGAGATCGTCGAACTTGAATCGCCAGGCCGGCACTTCGCCGTCTTTGGCGTCACAATTCGTGAACGTCCCCTCCTTGATGCGATAGTGATCCTCGGACAGCCTCCGGATGCTGCGACCGGTAAAAAACGAGTTGCTCGGCCGGATATACATCGACCCATGGGTGATGACTCCGGCTTCGGTATTCACGTTTAACTCCAGCCGCTCCGACTTCAGATCGGAACTCGGGTCGAAGAAATGCACATGCCCGGTCGCCACTAAGGTACCCGGCAGCGAATTGATCGTGACATGATCGGCCGTGAGTCGAAACGAGCCTTGCGTCACCACCACCGACCCGTCCGCTTCGTACACCTCCTGCTCCTGCAGATGGTCGATGCGTTCGGCCGTCACGGTGAGGGGCTGGTTGCTCGGTGAGGCGGTGGTCACCGTTGATTGCGCCGAGGCGGCTTCGACCAGCAGCAACACACTGAGGAGGAGAGTAAGGAGGACAACCGGGAACGGACAACCAGCCGTCCGCCGCCGTATGGAAGCCGAGTAGCGGTCTGGCCCCATCTCAACCACGAACAGGTGAGAGGGAACACCCTCGAAGAAGGGCCTTGATCTCGCCGACCAACATCAAGGAGCCCGTGACACAAATCAGATCGGACGGAGCGGCGGATCGCTTCGCGGCAGCCAGCGCATCGGCTGGCGTGGCCGCCACCTGGGCGGACGGCGCACAGTCTTGCAGCAGCGTGCGCAATTCGGAACCGGTGGATGCACGCGGCAGATTCGTCTGTGTCAGGATCAACGTATCCACCTGGGACAACAACGGCGCAAGGAATTCGCGTGGATGTTTGTCGCACATCATTCCGACGATCAGGCTGATCCGCGCTCCGGGCCGGCCACGCCGCCAATCGGCGAGATACTCGGCCAGCACAGCCGCGGCAGCAGGATTGTGGGCCCCGTCCACCATGATCGTCGGCGACTCGGCGACAATTTCCAGCCGGCCTTCCCATGCGACATACTGCAATCCACTCCGCACCGCCGTCTCAGACACGCCTAACCCGCGCTCGCGGGCGAGTTCGATCAAAGCCAGCGAGCAGGCGATATTGTCCAGTTGAAACCGTCCCTGGAGCGGGCAGGAGAGATGATCGTAGTGCGAAGACCTGCCGACATACCGGCAATCAGCCGTTGAAGAGCCGTCGCACTGAAACTCGCGCTCCAAACAATACAGGGGAGCCGCCACCTCCGACGCGCGCTGTTCAATGACCCGGCGAGTCGAGGACTCGATGCGACCAAGCACGACCGGCACGGCTGGTTTCACAATGCCCGCCTTCTCAAATGCGATCGCCTCCAACGTGGACCCGAGATAGGCCTCATGGTCCAAGCCGATCGTCGTAATGGCGCAGGCCAGCGGCTCCACCACATTGGTGGCGTCGAACCGTCCGCCCAACCCGACTTCAAGCACCGCCACATCCACCTGACAGTCCGCAAAATACTGGAACGCCAGTGCCGTCGTGAACTCAAAAAAAGTCGGCGCAAGATCGGGCGCAGCGGCACCCCGTAAGGTCTCGACCAGTCTGCCGACCGTCTCCTCCGGAATCATCACACCGTTGACACGGATACGTTCACGGAAGTCGATCAGATGCGGCGACGTGTAGAGCCCGACCCGATATCCGGCAGCTTGCAAGATGGCCGCAGTCATCGCCGCTGTAGAACCTTTCCCGTTCGTCCCGCCGATGTGAAGCACCGGATAACGACGATGCGGCTCCCCCACCCGGGTCAGCAGGACACGGATCGTCTCCAGTCCCAACTTGATGCCGTGCTGCTGTAGGCCGTAAAGAAACTGGACGGTGGCGGAATAGGTCATTGTGGTCATGCGTGAGAACTCGCCTGCGCTAGAAGACTGCGGGAAAATCCACTCTTGCACCAGCCAGCACGATCAGGTCACGTAGCATGTTGAAATTGGAATTACCAGCAGGATGCACAAAAAGGTCGTCCAGCAAGGCCGCAGCGAGCGAAGGGGCGAATCGTACTCTGGCAGTACGGTGAGCCTCTGAGCGACGCGAGCACGCCGCTGGCGGACTTTTTCCGCATCCTGCTAGAAGTGGCCGACCAATGTACTGACCGCTTCCTTCAACTGTTTCCGTTCGACGATCATGTCGATCATGCCGTGATCCAGCAAGAACTCGGCCCGTTGAAACTGATCCGGCAATTGCTGTTTGATGGTTTGCTCGATGACGCGCGGACCGGCAAACCCGATGAGCGCCTTCGGCTCGGCAATAATGACGTCTCCCAGCATCGCAATGCTCGCGGTCACTCCGCCGAACGTCGGGTCCGCCAAGATGGAGATGAACGGCACCTTCGCCTCTCCCAACTTCGCCACCGCTGCGGACGTTTTAGCCATCTGCATGAGCGACAGGATGCCCTCCTGCATGCGGGCGCCGCCCGAAGCCGTCACGAGGATCAACGGCATGCGCCCTTCCAAGGCCCGATCGACGGCGCGACAGATCTTTTCACCGACGACCGACCCCATACTGCCGCCCATGAACCCGAAATCGAAGACGCACAACGCCACCTTGCGCCCATTGATCGCCCCCTGGCCGATGACCATGGCGTCTTTACGGCCGGTCTTTTCCTGTTGCGCCTTGATCCGGTCTTTATACGTGCGGGTATCCTGAAACTGGAGCGGGTCTTGCGGCTCCAGCTCGGCGTCCCACTCTTTGAAGGTTCCGAGATCCACCAGCAGGTTGATACGTTCAATCACCGAAATGGGAAAGTGATAGTCGCACTTCGGACAGACCTTGTTGTTCCGGTCCACCTCTTTGCGATACACGATCTCCCGGCAGTGATTACACTTCAGCCACATCCCCTCCGCCACTTTGGAGCGTTTGGGAGGCTCTGCCTCCTCGGTTTTGCCTTTTTTAAACCATGCCATCTGTGCTCACCTATAGTACAAGGGTTTGCCCCTCTTCAAGCGCGGTCAAATGAGGAATGCCCAGTTGCCCGAGCTCCTGCCGGATCTGGTCGCGAAACCGCGGCTTGAGATGGTAGGCGTATACCGGCAACTCCGGCCTCGCCATCTTGGTAAATTCCTGTGCCAGCAGCGCCGGAGTCAGGTGTTTCGCCACACGCGCCAACTCATCCATCTCATTGGGAAACGAACTCTCGATAAACGCCGCCCGCAACCCGGTGACTTCCTTCGCCACCTGCCAGAGCGCGTCCGTTTGATACGTATCACCGCTATAGAGCACCCTGTGCGCCCCTTCGCGAAGGAGAAATCCCACGGTCGGCACGACATGGTTGACGCGAATCGGCGTCACGCCCATCCCGCACAGCAGATCCTCTCGTCCCGCTCGCAACTCGTAAGGGACGAACACCGGCCTGGCGGGATCGGGAAGCCGGAAGAAATCAGGGTACACCGTTCCGTTAAAAATATGCGCGCGTAGCCCGTCCAACACTTCGGGAATGGCCGCAATGACCACCGGCTCGTCGATCTCACCGACCAGGTTATCGGCCAGCGTCGGCAATTCACGAATATGATCGAAGTGCAGATGGGTCAGCAGGACCACCCGAATCCGCCGTTGCTCATCGAGGAACAGGCGCGACCCGATCGTGCCGGCATCCACGAGCAACTGGTCATTGACCAGGAATCCGCAGGTACCGCACTGAATCGGCCCGTTCGCCCCCGGAACCAACTGTCCGGACCCATGACAGCCCAGCACGCGGACATTCATGGCCCTGGATTCCCGGAACGTCCCTCGAACCCCGGCGCTCCCTCAGAAGCTTGTGGATGAGTCCTCCGCACTGCGCGGCAGAATAGCATACCTCTCGAAAAGGCGCACACAGATTTGCACGGCCCGTTCCGGGAAGACCTCACGTGATATGGGCGGGAGTGACTCTGTCATGAGCGCATCATGCAGGCACTTAGGACCAACCGCCGCCCAGCCCGATCCGGACCATCATCAACAATCCCAAGCCAATACTTGCCAGACAAGCCAAGCCCTGCACCATCCAATAGGCGCGCGGACCAACTGTGACAGAATAGACCACCGGCAGACTCAGTACCGCCCCGACGCCGACCATGCCGAGAATCGACCCCACGCCGAACACCACGATATAGCCGATGCCCTGACCGATCCCCGTCACCGTCGAAAGCACGATCAACATGAGCGCCGCCGATCCGGCCAACCCATGCGCCATTCCGATCAAGAGCGGTCGCAGCGATCCTTGATACCAATGTCCGTGCGCGTGATCCGGCTGCAGATGGTGACTATGTAAATGAACGTGCGGCCGCCCATCGTGTTCATGCGTATGGAGGTGCCATTGCTCGCGGTAGATCCGGCGAGCCAACGAGAGGCCGAGGACCACCAGCATCACTCCGACGGCAAACTCGAACAGCGTGGCCAGCCGGTCTGGAATCGTGAGGTTCAACGCCAACAGCAGGGTCCCCACGCACAACAACATCAGCGTGTGCCCGAGTCCCCAAAAAAACCCGATGGCCGTGGACGCCTGCACCGTCGGACGCTCTGCCAATACCGTGGAGAGCGCGGCAAGATGATCCGCGTCCAGGGCATGACGCAGCCCCAGCACGAATCCAAGACTCAGGATAGTCAGGGTATGAGGATCGAACATCCGCTGCTCCGAGAGAGGTGCGTCGACTGCCCCAGTGATAGGAACAGCATGAACTGACGGTCAGCCCCCTCGCGCATGCATTTCCAGGTGGGGATCTTCGCGTAGACGGTTGATTTCGATGAGTCGTTGTTCCCGGAGGCCGAGCGCTTCGAGCGCCTTGCGCTCTTCGGCACCCCGATCCGCCCGCCCTTCCCAGGCAGCGGTGATCAACGATTTGATCTCGTCGCGGGAGCGGCCCTGGCGCAACGGCGCCCGCAGGTCGAGGCCGTCCTTCGCATACAGACAGAGATACCACATGCCGTCCGCCGTGAGGCGGCTCCGATCGCAGGAGCGACAAAAGGGCGTGGTGGTGGACGGAATGATGCCGAAGCTGGTGCCGTCCGGTAACCGGAACCGCTCCGCCGGCGCAACACTGTTCTCGACGATGGGTGTGACTTCGCCATAGTGTCGGCCGATGTGCTCCAGCATCTCCGCCCGCGAAAGTACCTGATTCATGGACCAATCCGTGGCCCCTCCCACATCCATGTACTCAATGAACCGGACCTCGCCGCCGACTGTTTTTCCGTACTCGATCAGATCGATCAGTTCGTCGTCGTTGTACCCTTTGATGATGACCGTGTCGAATTTCAGCGAAGGAAACCCGGCCTGCACCACCGCCTTGATACCGTCGAACACCTGATGATGAAGATCACGCTTGGTCAACGTGCGGAACCGGTCGGCCCGCAGGGTATCCAGACTGATCGTGACGCGATTCAACCCGGCAAACGACAGGTCGGCAGCCTGGTCCGCCATGAGCACACCGTTGCTGGTGAGGGCGATCTCCGTAATCCGGCGATTCTCGGACAGCTGCCGGACAAACCGCGGCAGGTCCCGACGCAACAGCGGCTCCCCGCCCGTAAGCCGGACCTTGTCCACCCCCAACTCCGTGAAAATCGCCGTGAGTTCGGCCATCTCTTCAAAGGTCAGGATGGTATCGCGCGGCAACCAGGCATAGTCGTCTTCGGGCATACAATACTTGCACCGAAGGTTGCAGCGGTCGGTCACAGACAGGCGCAGACTGCGGAGCGGGCGCCCTAAACGGTCGAAAATTGTGGGAGCGGGTGTATCGAGCGTGCGGTGGTCCATGGTGACTCGAAGGCGCGGGCCTCTCCCCCCTGACTGCTCGCCCCTGACAGGGGCTATGGGTGCTCCTCGACCCACACCTCTCCTTCGGGGGTGTGCTCGAGTTTCCAAATCGGCGTAATTTGCTTCAGTTCGTCGATCGCCCACTGACAGGCACGGAAGGCCTCGGCGCGATGCTCAGCCGCGGCAATGATCAGCACAATATTCTCTCCGATGGTGATCTCACCGTACCGGTGCAGGACCAGCACTTCGATCACGCCGAAATCTTTGATGGCACGCTCACGAATCTCGCGGAGTTTCTTCTGCGCCATGCCCTCGTAATGCTCGAAGGTGATGCCATCCACATCCTTCCCCTTCGAGCGATCACGGGCCGTGCCCAGAAACATGGCAATGCCGCCGATCCGTTTGGAGCGTCGGCGTACCCGCTTGAGTTCCTCGTCGATCGAAAAGTCTTCCCGTTGGACGCGAACCAGCATCGCGTCATCGTCGGTCGCGGGCTGATCGGCTTTGGTGACCTGTTCGAGACTCATCCTGTGCTCCTATCGATTACCACCCGCGAAGGGTGGCAACAGCGCAATTTCGTCCCCATCTTTCACTTCAAGATCCTCGTGTGCGATCTCTTGATTGACCGACACCAGCACCTTTTTCTTCTGCAACAACTCGCCGATCTTCGGATAGGCCGCATCGATCACCGACACCAGGTCTTTCACCCGTTTCCCGTCGTGGAGCGACAGAGACAGCGTCCCCTGGTTACCGGCCAGCATCTTGGTCATGCCGAAAAGTTGTATCGTGACCATCTCAGCCGACCTTCCTGGTATAGAGGCCGGACTTCCCGCCGGATTTCGTCAACAGGCAGATGTCGCCGAAGCTCATGCCCCGGTCCACCGCCTTGCACATATCGTAGATCGTCAACGCGGCCACCGAAGCGGCGGTCATGGCTTCCATTTCCACGCCGGTCGGACCCGTGGTCTTGGCCGTGGCGGTGATCGTGATCGCGCAACGCCCTTCCTGGTCGGGTTCAGCTGTTTCGGTGAAAGAAATATCGACGCTGGTCAGAAGGATAGGATGGCACATGGGGATCAAATCCGGGGTCTTCTTCGCCCCCATCACCCCGGCGACCTGGGCAACGGCCAGCACATCCCCCTTGGCAATCTTCCCCTGCCGGATCTTTTCGAGGGTCTCGGGCTGAAGGAATACCGTGGCTTGCGCCGTCGCGAGACGCTCGGTGGAGGCTTTCGCCCCGACATCGACCATCCGTGCCCGCCCCGACTCGTTGAAATGCGTAAACTCGGCCATTCTCTACGCCAAATCAGCTGGTTGCCGCGTGTGAACCGCCGAATTATAGGAGCCGGTGAAAATGGGAGTCAAGAAGGGAAGCGGGCGTAGCCGGGCGACAGAATGTTGGAGTTTCCTCCAATTTCGCACTGAACATCCGCCTGCGCTGTCTCGTTTGCCTACGTTGTGCCCTCACACCATTTCACTTTGCAACGAGGCTTGCGCGCAAGTTGGCCTGCCGGAAATGATTCGGCAGCAGCATGATGCAGTTCGGGTTGAACCCTTGCGCCTTCAACGTGTCGATACTCCCCAGCACCGTCCCGCCTTTGGCCAGATCAATCACGGTGATGGACCCGTCGCTCATGCCTTCCAGGTTGAGCAGGCTGTTTTGGACAAAGAGGTAGCGTTCATCGGGCGACAGCACGCTATGGTGCGCGCCCTGGGCCGCGGGGATGGCCTGGAGAAACCGCGGGTGACTGGGGTCGGAATTGTCGTACAGGTTCACAAATCCCGGCTTCGCCGTCGTGACGAACAATCGATCTCCCTTCGCATTGTAAAGCATCTCCAACGGCATGCCCTGTTGCCGGGGCCCGTAGTCGTCCACCTGCTGAAACGAAAACGACTGGCTCGCCGCATCCCAGGTGCCGGTCCACAAGGTTCCCTCCAACATGTTTGTGATCTGCACCACCGGCGGGTTCGAAAAGGGAGCGAACATCACCTCGACCGGGGCAGCCTTGGCCGGTGACGGTTTAGAGGACACTTTGTGCGTTGAGAGCACCGCACCCGTACTCGCCTGCAACACCGTCACCGAGTCGCCCGCATCCGACATATCGGGCTTCACCGTGCTCGTAATCAGCACACGGTCGATCCCGTTGTGAATCGCAATGCCGTGCGGATAGAGCACGGACGCGCCCCCGCCGTCCGGCGTACGAATGGTCTTGACCGGCTTGTCCTTCACAGCATCACCCATGATGACGGCGCTCGACCCCATACAGGTCAGGTACCAGATCCGGTTATCCTCCGACACCACGAGATCTTCCAACACCTGGCAGTCGGGCACATCGATGGCGCGGAGGCGATAGGGAAAGCGGGTGAGGTCCACGACGTGGAGGACGCTTTTGCCTAAGGCCGTGATGTAGGCTTTCGTCCGGTCGCGGTTGAAGAAAATGTGGTGCGCGACAAGGTCCGGCGGAAGGGGAATCTCCATCAAGACCTTTCCGAAGTCCGACGACTCGGGATCGATGTCCATAATCGCGATCCCTTCCCGTCTGACCGATTGGTCTGGTTTACTCTCGTAGTTGAGCAGGGCCAGCAGTTCCGACAAGGCCGGCGATGTACAGGAAAGAAGCAGCCCGAGGGTCAAGGAGAGGAGTCGGAAGCGTCTCATAATAGCCTCCTTCTGTGAGGTGAGAATGCTTAAGAAAATACTCCTTTCACAAGGTCCTCGCAATGGGCAGCGCTGGCGCTGATCGCCTGCGCCGGGTTTCAGACCCACTCCCTTAGGGCCCAGCCAGGATTTTTCACCAATGTCCTACCGAGGAGTTCAAGACTGAAGCCCGCGGTTCGAGAGGAGCAGACGACTGAGGAGGTCCTCCTGAAGAGTCCGGGCTAGCCTTTCCCCCAAGCGGGATGTTATCCAGTGAAGAAACCGGTATTCTTCCGCCTCCACTAGAGATCGACATGAAGCCGACGCATCGCTGGATCCCACTGCCGCTCTACACACAAGTGCTCATTGCCGTGATCTGCGGCGGGCTGCTGGGCGCCCTCTTCGGGCAGGAGCCCTATTGGGGCGGTCTGCGCAATGCGCAGCTGGGCAAACTCGGCCTCTTCGTCGTCACCCTGCTCAAGACACTCGCCATTCCGTTGATCTTTTTCGCGATCCTCGATGCGCTCATCCGCACCACCATTCCGCTGCGCCAGGGGGGTAAACTCCTGCTGATCTGCCTCGTGAACGTCTCCGTCGCCATGGCCATCGGCCTCGCGATCATGAACACCTGGCAGCCGGGCCTGGCCTGGCAGGGCCGCGTCGATGCCCTGCTCCAACTGGTGCCGGGGACCAAGCCCTCCGCAACCGTGCTGGCCAACGTGCAGGCCGGGTCTCAAAGCCCGATCGAGTACCTCGCCTCCTACATTCCCCGCACCATCGCCGACCCGTTCTCGAGCAACAACATCATCGGCGTCGTCCTCCTCGCGCTGGTGCTCGGCGCCACCCTGCGGATGGTCCGGAGCGAAAAGGACCAGACCACCGGGCTGGTCAATGCCCTCGTGCGCGGCATCGAACGGGTCTATGTCTGGCTGGTGCAGATACTCGAATGGATCATCCTGGTGGTGCCGCTCGCCGTCTTCGGTGTCGTGGCGCAGGTCGTGGGCAAGGCCGGCATCGGCGTCTTTTCCGTGCTCTGGATCTTCCTCGTCGCCATGCTCGCAGGACTCGCGGCCCACGCGCTCATCTATTATCCGCTCCTCGCCTGGCTGGTGGGAAAGAAGTCGCCAAAGGTCTACCTGGGCCAGGGGGCCGACGCCATCCTGACCGCCGTGTCCTGCAACAGCAGCCTCGCGACCGTGCCGGTGACACTCCAGTGCCTCCATCGCATGAACGTCTCGCCGCAATCGTCGCGCCTCGCAGCCTGCGTCGGTACGAACCTCAACAACGACGGCATCACCCTCTATGAAGCCATGGCCGCCCTCTTTCTCGCGCAAGCGCTGGGCTTCGACCTGCCGATGGTGAAACAGGTGCTGATCGTGCTCGCCTCCATCATTGCGGGGGCCGGCGTGGCGGGGATTCCCGAAGCCGGACTGATTGTCCTGCCACTGGTGTTGGCTGCCGCGGGCCTGCCGGATCACGTCATCATTGCGGCCATTCCACTCATCATGACGGTGGATTGGATCATCGCCCGCGCCCGCTCCGGCGTGAACGTCATGAGCGATATGCTCGTCGCCATCCTGCTCGATGCCGGGCACGTCGCGCCTGCCGCCGAACCGGCCGCAATTCCTCGCCCGTCCGGCGCGCAGCATTCGGGAGAAGCACAGGCATCCTGAAGAGCGCAGTCCCCATTTACCGCCCCCCGATCAACAGGGCCAGGGCATGCAGGAGCAATCCCACCAGGCCTCCGACGATCGTCCCGTTGATGCGAATGTACTGCAGGTCTTTGCCGACTTCCCGCTCGATGGTCTCCACCATCTGAGCCGGCGACCATTCCCTGACCGTGTTGGCCACCAACTCCCCGATCTTGTCGCTGTGCCTGGTGGCGAGTGCCTCGACCAGACCCTGCACCCCATCATGCAACATGGCGCGCAATGCGGCATCTTTCTGCAACGTGCGCCCGATATCGGCCAGGGCGGCATCGAGATAGGTCCGAATGTCGGAGGGATCCTGGCTCAAATCATCGAGCATCCATTGCTTGAGCCGATGCCATGAATCGTCAAGGAACTGCAACAACGTGTCGTATGCGAGCAGCTTTTCTTTGAGGGACGCCTCTCGCCTCAACGCTTCGCCGGAATGCATGAGCCACTGAGACAATTCGTGGAGCCGCTCAATCGCCTTCCGCCTCATCGGATCGTGCGGATCGTCCCGCATCGTGCAGAGGGTGTCGTAAACCGAGTCCAGGACTTTGTGGGAGACGGGGTAATCCAACTTCACGAAACTGAGCACCCGCGACCAAGGGAGCTTTTCAGCCACCGTCCTGCCCAACGAGTCTCTGTTAGCGTCCACATACTCGAGAACAGCAGACAGGATGTCGTTCAGCAGGCGATCCCGTTGGTGGCTCCCGAGAAAGCCGGCCAGCATCTGACCGGCAAGGGGGGCGACGCTCACGCCCCGCATGACCTTGGTGGCAATGTCGCGCAGCATCCTCTGCATCGTCGCATCTTCCGACGCGTTCAGCGCTCGAACGAGTATCTGCGCGCATTCGTATGTCAGCGCACGCCTGCGTTCGGGGGCGAGGAGCGCCTCGATCAGTTCTTCAGGGATGCGCCAGGAACCGACCAATCGGGCGATCCCCTCCGGCGTGACCAGCTTCCGCTGGGTGAGACTGCCGATATTAGAGGCAATGCGCTCGGTATTCCCGGAGATGATGGCCGTGTGCGGAATCGGCAAGCCGAGGGGGTGTCTGAACAGCGCCGTCACCGCATACCAGTCGGCAAGCGCGCCCACCATCGCGGCCTCAGCGAAGGCTCGGAGCCATGCAAACATGGGATGCGTCTCTTGTTGAAACAAGGCCACGACAAACAGCAGCGCCATGAACAACAGGAGCCCGGTTGCCAAGGCCCGCATGCGAACATAGTCCTCAGCCTTCGTCGGCAGGGTCTGCTCTGTAGCACTCACAGCTCTTCTCCTCTCTCACACCTGGAGCAGGCGAACAGTTTCACCCGTACTCACACACTCACACGCGCGCGCCGGGAGCGCCTCGGGACGGCATTCATGAATAATCCAGGCTAGTTGATCCTTCAGACTTGCGCAACCGGGAGACCTCCAGGCCTTGACCTTCTTCCTGTTGCCTTAATCCTTCCACTTTCCTATAGTGGAGACATAGGCGCTCCGCGTATGAGCTGTGTGACGAGCCTTCCTGGTACGAACCACAAGGGGGGAGTACTCCATGGCGAGTCAAGACGAAACAGACCGGACCGATACCGCAAACCAGGCCGGTCTATCTCCGCAAGCCCAAGCCCGTTCGGCTCAGGGAGACGGAAGTCACGGCCTGCCACCACCCCAGTTACTCTCCGACGCCGAAAACAAGCAATTCCGGCTGAAACTGACGATTTTTTGGAGCGTGGTGATCGCGGCGATTGTTGCGGCCTTTGCGACCGGTTATCCCAGTTGGGAAAACTATATCGTTCAAGAGGCGGCGAAACGACAATTGCGCGCCTACATCGATGTGCGGCCCCGGGGAATCAGTACGATCGAGGAAGGCCTGGTGCCTCGCGTCCACGACACCTTCCACAATATCGGCAGGACTCCCGCATACGACAACGGGTCGTTTTCAAGAATTCTTGTGATGGATTACCCTCTGACGCGTCGGCTCGTCAACGACGAGTGTCGCCACGTCACGCCGGATCCGAAGGCGGGGAAGTGGTTTATCGGAACGCCCAAGCGCCCGGGAATCGCGCGGGAAAGCCCCCTCACGGCTGCGGAGGTCGATGCCATCAAGGGCGGAAAATCCGCAATCTATTTTCACGGCCGGGTCTGTTATCGGGACATTTTTAACGAGCCGCACCGCACCGACTTTTGTCTCTATTGGAAATGGGACGCCGGCCGGATCAGCCCGAGCCTCTCGTGCCCGGAAGGAAATAGTACCGGCTGATGTCCCTCGTTCGTGAAACGTCGTTCATCTCCCGTCCGCGGAAGAGAACCTATGGCCGGCAAGCGGAAGAGGGCGTCTTTGCTATACGCTATGAGCCATACGCACTTATTCCCCCTAGCCACGTGTTACGTTTCACTCGCCCGCATTCTTCATGACGGTTCGTCGCGAAAGTGCGGAGTCGCCCAGCGAGACGGGCGCGCGAAGCCGTGAGGAAGCATCCTTGAACAGGCTGTCGACCGACCGAGCGGCGAGCCCGCCCGCCGACAGGCTCGTCGCAGCCGCGAGTCCGCGATTGCAGCGGAACACTCGTGAATAATGCGGGCTAGGCCGCCTGATCCGATGGCGCGAACCGGGTAAAGGTCAGTCGCTTACCCGCCGACATCAAGCCTGATACGGGCAGTTTCATGAACTCACGTGCCGACAGGGGCCAGACTTCCTGTTTGCGCTCATCGGCCCGATGCGTCTTGCTCAGATGAACCGGACGTTCGATGTGCTTCTGCATGGTCACTCCCTCCTTTCCTGATCCAGACATCTCCGTCTCCACTTAGATCGACCCTCCACCTTCACACATTCCTGTTCTATCTCTACCCTGCGAGGCAGGTTCTCGGGACTGGATGAACCCCTGGACTCTCCAGGTCTTATCCCTGGAGACTTGTCAGCCCGGTGGATGTGAACCGGTTGCCGAGTCCTCCGGTTCGCCCTTTCCGTTAGCTTTTCCCCCGATGCAATCGCCACCAAGGATCGAGTAGAGTATTTGCGTCACACATCGGTGCCTGATGACCTGGAGGAATAATGGCGAGATCGAGACGACCGGAATTGGAAAAAGATAACCCGACAGCCCCGCAGTTGTATGTCGGGCCCAGAAGAAGGCGCGCCCTCTCCCGTGCAACCACACCATCCCGCCCTGCTGCACAGGACGAGATTGCTGCGGCGATGCATACCTTGATGTCGGCAGCGGAAGAATTCGTGAACGGCGTGCCCTACGTGCAAGAGCTGGACAAGGAACGGAACGCTCTGCTCGAGGCGATCGCGCAGGCGCAGACCCTGCTGTCGCCCGAGCACGTGGCTGTGACGCGACCGGCGAAGAGGAAGCAGAAACGGTAGGCGCGTTAGTTCAATGAATGGCTTTCAGGAGGGCGGTCAAGGGGCAAGCGGATCGTAAATTCCGACCCTTTTCCCGGCTGCGTGTCGACGGAGACCGTCCCTCCGTGCGCCTCGACAATTCCTTTGACAATCGCCAGCCCTAAACCTGTCCCTCCGGACTCCCGTGCCCTGGCCTTGTCCGCCCGATAAAACCGATCGAAGAGGAACGGCACATGTTCCGCCTCGATTCCAGGGCCTGTGTCCCGGACCGCAATCTCAAGAGATCCATCGGAACGGCGGAGACGAACCGTGACCGAGCCGCCGGGCGGCGTATACTTCAGACCATTGTCCAGCAGATTGATCAACGCCTGTTTCAACCACTGCGCGTCCGCCGAAATCGTGGGCACGGGCACCACATCGAGGGCGAGTGAGATCCGGCGGTCATCGGCAAGCAGCTTCAGTTCGATGATCAGTTCCTGAAGCAGGGGCTCCAGTTCGAGAGGAGCGAGTTGCAACGGCGGCCGATCACCGGTAACCTTGGTGAGCGTCAGCAGAGACCTCGCCAACGCAATCAGTTTCTCCACCTGCTCCAGATTCCCGATGAGTGCCTCGCGATACTCGTCCGTGGATCTGGCCTTTTGAAGCGTGACTTCCAGGTTCCCCTGCAACACGGTCAGCGGCGTCTGCATTTCGTGGGCGGCGTAATCGACAAACCGGCGCTGGCTCTCGCAGCTCTTCTGGAACCGGTCCATCATGGCGTTAAAGGTGTGTGTCAGCCGGTGGAACTCTTGAAACGGAGAATCGAGAGATAATCGCTCGCCCAGGTCTGCTTCCGACATGGTTTCCGCCCGCCGGCTCAAGAGACCGATCGGCGTTAGGACCGTTCGCGCGATCCATGCGCTGCCGGCCCAGGCCACCACGATGACGAGGCCTGACCCGAGCGCCAACAGGATCGCGAGCCCCTTCAGCGTTTCCTTTGAAAAGTGGAGCGACTCCTCCGCTTGCAGGATGTACCGAACCTGGCCGCTCCTGGGCACAGGGATAGAGACGCGACGCACAGGGGAGCCCTCCCGCAAGCGGACCATATCGAAGACGGTCTGGCCCTGCTTGACCTGCTCGAGGAGGGATGCCGACACGGGAGGGCGAGGAACCACATCGGACCCTTTCCACAGCAGTTGTCCATCGATCGACAAGATCCGGACACTATGCGCGGCCTCCCGGAGTTCATGTTGCTCTTCCTGGCTGCGGCCCTTCTCCCCCAATACGACCAGCTCGTCACCGGCGCCGCGGATCACATCCGGACGCTGTTCGATAATGCGGCCCAATGTTTCCGCAAGTTCAAGCAGACGCCCATCGACATAGCGGCTCAACAGCGTGTCGCCGCCGACATAGATCAGCGCCGAAAAACCGAGGAGCAGCCCTCCCATCAAGATCAGCGCCGTCCGGCGGATCAGGCGTCCCAGTGAATTCATCGTCCGGCTTCCTCATCTTCCAGCATATAGCCGGCCCCCCGCACAGTCGTAATCAACGCCGGAGAAAAGTCGCGATCCATCTTCGCCCGCAACGACCGGATATGCGCATCCACGATATTCGTCATAGGGTCATAACTGATGTCCCACACGTGCTCGATGATGGCGGTCCTGGTCAGCACACGATTCTTGTTCCGCAAGAGAAATTCGAGCAGCGCGTACTCCTTGTTCGTCAGCGCGATTTCATTGCCGCTCCTGCACACCCGGTGAGTCGCCGGATCCAGCTCCAGGTCGGCGGCCGTCAGCCGGGCCTGCAGTTGAGGCCCGCCACGTCGCAACAGGGCCCTCGCTCTCGCGAGGAGTTCTGCGAAGGCAAACGGTTTCGTCAAATAGTCATCGGCGCCCATGTCCAGACCGGAGACCTTGTCCTGCACCGTATCGCGGGCGGTCAACAGCAAGACAGGCGCCGTCACGCCGGTATCGCGTAAACGACGACAGAGTGACAGGCCATCGAGCACAGGCAGCATGATGTCCAGGATGATGAGATCGTACGGATTCGCGATGCCGAGCTCGAACCCCTGCTCGCCATTAGACGCGACATCCACCGCATAGCGCTCTTCCTTCAAGCCCTTTCGGATGAATTGCGCCAGATCAGCATCATCTTCTACGAGAAGAATGCGCATACCGATACATGCTCCATCGAACGATCGAAGGGTGAGGAAATCAATAGCCTGCGATGTTCCCGTGGCCGGGCCTATCGTCATCACCATACTAATACATCAGCCCGTCTCGATTCGATCAGCGAGAAGGTAGTGAAAGAGGAGACACTCGGACAAGCACGCACGCGCACCTGGATGCTGGGACCAGGAACTCAGATGGTGCCCGACGACCGGAGGAAGTTCAGCCGCTCATCGGCTCGTCGTCATCAGTATGGGGAAGCTGCGATAGAGCGCTCGTGGGTGGTGTTGGCCTTCGCGCTCGTGACAACACGCAAGTGAGGCGCGACGCGTTCGGGGAGACCCATCCCGATCGTACTCCATTCGTAGACCGTCTCGTGCGCGCGCGCGATCTTTTCCACGGCCTGCGGCTCGTTCTTCCACCGCAGCATGTCCAAGCAGGGAATGACCGCTTGCCAATTCAAGTCAGGCACCTGTTTGAGTTGCTCCGCGCATGTCGCGATCAAGGCCAACTCCTTAAATTCACGATAGACCTTGATCACTTCGGGGGCGTCCAGAGCATCGTACACGGTCGAGACGATCGGAATCGGGCTACGACGCATCAGCGGCAAACAAGACAATCCTGAGTGAAGATGGATGATGTCGAAGGACGGCAGCGTGGCGAACGCTTTCTCCAATGCCAGCATGGCCAATGCCTCCGCGAGATGGCGTTTCGGCGCAGGATAGGATCGCATGGAAAGCGGAGCGACGGGGATCAGCTCACCGGCTGTTCTGCTGTCCCCACTGGCAAAGACCATCACTTCATGTCCCAGCCGGGTCAATTGCTTCGTCAAATGGAAGATCATCCTGCCCTGCGGGTCCTGACTCTCGGATGACACCTGTTCCAGAAACGGGCTGATGTGAGCAATCCGCATGGTCTTTTTCCCTTTGTCCGGTCCAGCGTGAGACGTGCCCTTCAGGCTCGCGTCCAGCAGCGCAGACGAGCTGTCGACGGGGCAGCAACGGTCGCCGTGACGAATGTATGGTTTGAGGGAGCAGTGCAGGCAGCCGAATCAGCCGCCGCTCTACGTTTCAAAGAGAAGGTACAACGGCAATCATGAAAATTCGGCGAAGAGGGGGTGAAGTCATCATGAAGTGATCTCACGATGCCGGAGACGTGGAGGTCGTGCGATCGCACAAGCAAGCGTACTGCCGAAAACAAAACGGGGACAGCCACTCGCGTGACCGCCCCCGTATCCAACCAGCTCACACTGTCCCCATCGGGACCGCTCGGCAGGGTCTTACGCGACCTGCTGAATCGCGGACAACAACCACTTGCCGTGTTGATATCGCATAAAGGTCCAGACCTCCGTCGTCTCGATCGGCTTCTCTGCACTCCCCTCGATGAGATACCCGGCATCGCCCGGTGCCTTCGACAGGGACACGGTATAGTCCCGGGCGCTCCAATGCAGGCTCACCGTCGCATACTGCACCGTATTTTCAACCCACGACTCCCGAACTTCGGCTTGGAGCAGCACCACATCCTCCACACGGTTCGCCTGATCCTGACTGGTCAGTTCGGCCAATCCGGTACTGAAATACTCCAGCATCTCCGGCGTCACCAGCCGACGCAATGCGGACAGATCCTGCTTCCCCCAGGCGGTTTGGATGTCGGTCAACGATTGCTGAAAGGCCGCCTTGTCGGCTGAGGTGATCTCGCTATCGATTGTGGCGGTTCGGAGTGTCGACACGGACGAATCGTCCAAGAGCGAGCCACTCACCGCACTGCTCCGCGTGATGCCTGAGAAATCAGGCGCCACCGCAGGCTTACGCGATCGTAGATAGAAAAACAGGGCCCCGGCGCCCATGAGCATCAACAAAATAAGCATTCCGCTGGGACCGGAAGCCCCGGCCTGACCGGTTTCCCCGACCTGTTCACCCGCTTCGTTCGTTCGCGCGCTGCTGTCGGTCGCCCCGAACAGCATATGACCGATCCATGATCCGGCCAGACCGCCGGCGATACCCGCCAACAGAGGATTGCGCTGAATCCATGACGGCTGCGCAGCAGGCGTCGGCCTGGCCGTCGAGGCCGGACCGCTGGCGACGGAAGGCGGCGGGCTCGTGGCCTGCCTGGCGGTCGTAGATTGTTCGATCGGCTTCGCGCCGTTGTCTTGATAGGTGCGCGAACCACGGCTGCCCATGCTGCCGGATGAACCACTGCTGCGCCCACTGGAGAACCCTCCCCCCGATCCCCCCCGCGCCTTCGCAAAGGAAATCGTCGGCACGCCGACGAGAGACAACACAAGACATGCAGCCATCAATTTAGTTGTATTCAAGCGATACGTCCTTTCTATTGAACGTCAAGATCAGGCTGGAACCAGAAGTTATCCTAACAGCAATGCCGGAAGAAAACCTACATTTCCTCCTCGACGCCAGACGCATCGCATCACAACCGGCTTCCTTGTAAGATAGCCTCTCACCTTCGTTCGGTTCTGTCGTCCCCGGAAACAGACCGGGCCTCCCGTTGAAAGGAGTCATCGTGAAACAGGGTTATCGTTTGATCGTGGTGGATAAAGACGGTGTGTTGGTGTCGGAATTCCAACTGACGGAACAGGCCTTGGCCGCGCCGGAGGCGTTCGTCGCAGCACTCAGAGAATCGGTCGAGGCCATCGAAGAGGCGGAGCCGTAAGAGCTGAAGCAGCGTGATCATCTGACGATACAAACCTCGATCATTCTCTCGCCCTTATACATCCCTCCCCCATCCGGCCTGTGCCCCGTTGCTATTCCCCACTCGCGCGGGAAAAACCTCGAACACCAGCCGGATGGTGCGTCCGCCTCGCTGGACCGGGGGCCATGGTAAACTATAATTTCCTCGATCATTTACAGCGCCTAATGCGGTTTACTATGATTTACCAGATTGATTCGAGTGCAGATTCTGGTAAACTTTGACTTACCATGGCAAACCTTCTCTGGGGCAATGTCTATTATCAGGATCGCTTCGCCGGCGTGCTGCGCCAGGAACCGGGCGAACGGATGTCCTTTACCTACGATGAGCACTATCTGGCCGGGCGCCACCCCTCCATAGCCCATACGCTGCCCTTGAGGACGGACACTATTGTCAGCCAGTCCGGACTGCCGCCATTTTTTGACAATCTGGTGGCCGAGGGCTGGCTCGAGGAAGCGCAGACGCGACTGCTGGGAAAGCGTCGGGTCTCGCGCTTCGAACTGCTGCTGGCCTTCGGCCAGGATTGCGCGGGCGCTGTCTCCGTCATCGATCCCGATCCGGAACACCGGGACGCTGCCCGCCCGGACGATCCGATGGATCTCGCCGTCCTGTCGGGGAGAGCGTCGCTCTCCGGCATTCAGCCCAAACTGGCTCTGGTCCGACGGGACGGACAATTCCGTCCCGCGCGAACGGATGAACTCAGCACCCACATCGCCAAATTTCCCTCGCCGCGGCACGGCGATCTGACGGCCAACGAATATCTGACCACGCAGGCGTTGCAAGCGTTTCTGCCCGGTGACGAGATTGTCGATCTGCGCATGGGCCACGTTGCCGGATTCGAAGAGCCGACCTTGATCATCACGCGCTTCGACCGGACCAACGGCGGACAACGCATTCATTTCGAGGAATTCAATCAGCTGCTCGGGAATCCTTCCCACGCCAAATATGAAGGCAGCCACAAAAGCATGGCGGATTTCATCCGGCAGACGCCCGGTTGCCTGCCGGCCGAGGTGTACCGGCTCTACCTGCGCATTCTTGCCGGCATTCTCCTTGGGAATACCGATATGCACCTGAAAAATTTCGCCATGTTTCACACCGAGGCGGGACTGCGCCTCACACCTGCCTATGACGCAGTATCGGCGACGTTATACGGGTACAACACCATCGCGTTATCGATAGGCGGCAGCGCCCACATTCCCATCAGCGAGGTCAAGGCGCGAACGCTCATCCGTTTGGGTGAAGAGTTCGGATTATCGAAGCCGGCCATGGCCATGGCCGCCGGGCATCTAGAAAAGCGGCGGGAAGCGGCCAGGAACGCGATTGCTGAAAGCACCACCGGCACCCCGGAATTGCGGGATGCCATCATCACCTTCATGGAAAAACGATGGAACGGAACCTTCGCCTTGATTGGCCACGCCTTGTCGAAGAAGCCGTAAAGCGGCGCAAGGAACAGAAGTTGACGCAAAAGACATTGGCCGTCCTCGCGGGCGTCAGCGGGCCGACCGTGAATGCGTTCGAGCAGCAACGAACGAGCATCACGCTGGAATCGGCATTGAAGATTTTCAGATGTCTCGGAATGGCCTAGCCCGTAGGTAGCATCGTGGGATCACGGGTACTCGCGCGGGGAACATGCGAATGGTGTTCTTTGAGTAGCGCCCGTCACTAAGGACGGGCGCTACAACGCTCCAAGTCGGGCGCTGTGGTGTCTTGTGTGTTTCAATCCTCGCCCGTCACTAAGGACGGGCGCTACCAGCGAGTGTACGGAAACACATCGAAGTTCCCGGGTTTCAATCCTCGCCCGTCACTAAGGACGGGCGCTACGGCGGGAGTAGCTTCTTGTGCGCGTAGCTCTTTTGTTTCAATCCTCGCCCGTCACTAAGGACGGGCGCTACATTGCAAGGCTCGGCGTGGTGTCCAGGTCGGTGGTTTCAATCCTCGCCCGTCACTAAGGACGGGCGCTACGGTTTACCCATGGTTTCCTCTCTCGGATTTCTAAGTTTCAATCCTCGCCCGTCACTAAGGACGGGCGCTACGCAGGCCCATCGTGAAGCCGTGGCCCACTTCATAGTTTCAATCCTCGCCCGTCACTAAGGACGGGCGCTACGGGATTCCAGCGACGGCCTCATCGTCTGGCTCATGTTTCAATCCTCGCCCGTCACTAAGGACGGGCGCTACGGGACGTGCTCTTTCTCTGTCACGCCAAGCCGAAAGTGACCTTCCCCCAGTTTCATGGACACCAGGTTACGCGACTGCGGCCCTCGCTTCGTACTCGGCCGGGGAGTCATAGCCGAGGGTCGAGTGCCGACGCGTCCGATTGTAGAACACCTCGATGTATTCGAAGATGTCCTGTTTCGCTTCCGCTCGTGTGGCATAGTGCCGATGGTACACGAGTTCCCGCTTCAATGTTCCGAAGAAGCTCTCGACACAGGCGTTGTCCCAGCAATTGCCGGTGCGGCTCATGCTGGCCGTGATGCCATACGTGGTGAGCAACTGCTGGTAGGCCCCTGCCGCATATTGCCCCCCGCGATCGGAGTGATGCAGGAGTCCTGCTGAGGGCTGCCGCGTGGCGAGCGCCATGCGGAGGGCCTGTTCGGTTAACTCTCCGGTCAAGCGCGGGCCCATCGCCCAGCCGATGACGGCACGCGAGTACAGATCCAGCAGCACGGCCAGATACAGCCAGCCCTCCAGCGTCCAGACGTAGGTGATATCGCCCGCCCAGACCTGGTTGGGCTGGGGCACCCTGAACTGGCGGTCAAGCGTGTTTGCCGCCACGGGCAAGCCGTGCGACGAGTACGTCGTGGCCCGCCACTTCTTCACGGTCTTGGCCCGGAGGCCATCGTGGCGCATCAGCCGCGCCACGCGATGCTCTCCCACCTGGTGGCCCTGCTTGCGGAGCGCCCGCCAGATGCTCGGACTGCCGTAGGTCTGGCGACTGTCCTGATGGAGCACGCGGATGGTGACCAGGAGGGTCCGATTGGCGGCGGCCCGCCGACTCTCGGGACGTCCGCGCCACGCATAATACCCCGCAGGGGAAACCGCCAGTGCTCGGCACATGAGGCGGATCGGATAGCGACGGTCGTGTTCCTGAATGACTCGGTATCTCATCGCGACTCCTTCGCGAAGAACGCCGCCGCACGCTTTAAAAAATCCCGCTCCTGCTTCAGCACGGCATTTTCACGCCGCAGCTGGGCCAGTTCCGCCTGCTCGACCTGTAAAGATTGTCGGGTCTGTCCACGCTCTTCTGCCTGCTGCTGCTCCGCTCGCCATCGGTAGAGGAGATGATCGGCAATCCCCAGATCCCGCGCCACCTGGGCGACGGGATGCCCTGACTCCCGGACTAACCGCACGGCTTCTTCCTTGAACGTCTCCGTATACGACCGTCGTGTCTTCGTGCTCATCCTGTCCTCCGATTTCCTCATTCTCCCACGTATGGAAGTGTCTGTGAAATCGGGGGAAGGTCAAAGTTTCAATCCTCGCCCGTCACTAAGGACGGGCGCTACATCAACAATGATCCGATCAGCCGAGGAATCTAAGTTTCAATCCTCGCCCGTCACTAAGGACGGGCGCTACCTGTGGAGTCGCGGGCACCAGTGGGTTTCCGCCTTGTTTCAATCCTCGCCCGTCACTAAGGACGGGCGCTACTTGAGCGACATAAGAGCCAGCGCAGCGCGAGCCCGTTTCAATCCTCGCCCGTCACTAAGGACGGGCGCTACGGGCGCACGCTTGTCCAGGGGCAAACGCTTGTCGGTTTCAATCCTCGCCCGTCACTAAGGACGGGCGCTACGGCAGGGAGTAACAACTAATGAGCCTCTCAGCCAGTTTCAATCCTCGCCCGTCACTAAGGACGGGCGCTACGATAGTTGGTGTAGAACTTAATGGCTTCCGACTTGTTTCAATCCTCGCCCGTCACTAAGGACGGGCGCTACGGCAGAACCACCGGGCAAAGGGCTTATTGTCATCGTTTCAATCCTCGCCCGTCACTAAGGACGGGCGCTACCGTTTCGCCACAGCGGTGGGGCGTCCTGCCCCTGTGGTTTCAATCCTCGCCCGTCACTAAGGACGGGCGCTACGCCCGATGAGTTGGCAGAATTTCTTTCGCTGTACTGGTTTCAATCCTCGCCCGTCACTAAGGACGGGCGCTACTGCGAGGCGTTGATGCATTACTGCCGGTTCTCCGTGTTTCAATCCTCGCCCGTCACTAAGGACGGGCGCTACGGCCGCAGGGGCCACAATCAACCGTGTCACGCTGGTTTCAATCCTCGCCCGTCACTAAGGACGGGCGCTACTGCACGTCGCCATTCTTGGTCATGGGCTTGATCCAGTTTCAATCCTCGCCCGTCACTAAGGACGGGCGCTACGGCCTCGGCGCGACGTAGTACATCATATAGAAATAGTTTCAATCCTCGCCCGTCACTAAGGACGGGCGCTACTACAAGCTGCACGGTGAGTTGCCACGCTATGACGTTTCAATCCTCGCCCGTCACTAAGGACGGGCGCTACGCTCAAAGCGGATGTGATGCGAGTGGGCGGACAGGTTTCAATCCTCGCCCGTCACTAAGGACGGGCGCTACGCCGTCACCACCGGCCAGGGTGCGCGGTTTCCTTCGTTTCAATCCTCGCCCGCCCCGAAGGACGGGCGCTACCTCATGCGCTTGGAGCGCCGCATCGGCGCGATGCCGTTTCAATCCTCGCCCGCCCCGAAGGACGGGCGCTACGGGAGGGTTTAGGTTTGGGAAGGTGAGAATCTGGGGTTTCAATCCTCGCCCGCCCCGAAGGACGGGCGCTACGATGAGCGGCGTAACTTGTCCTGATCGATAAACGGTTTCAATCCTCGCCCGCCCCGAAGGACGGGCGCTACTGGAAAGCCGCATCCGCCGGAGCCGATTATGAAGAGTTTCAATCCTCGCCCGCCCCGAAGGACGGGCGCTACTGAAGACTGAGGGGGATCTTCTCGCGCTGTGTAAGTTTCAATCCTCGCCCGCCCCGAAGGACGGGCGCTACTTAGAACGAAGGAGAAACGAAAATGTATAAGCCAGTTTCAATCCTCGCCCGCCCCGAAGGACGGGCGCTACGCGTCTACGATGGTCACGAATTGCCAACTATTATTGTTTCAATCCTCGCCCGCCCCGAAGGACGGGCGCTACGGTGAGTTGCTGCACCAATCGAGTCAACTTATCAACGGTTTCAATCCTCGCCCGCCCCGAAGGACGGGCGCTACCGCGTGAACAAAAACCCATGATTTCCCGAGAGGTTTGCCTGCGGTCGGCGCGAACCTACCGGAATCACCTGGGGGCGGCGACAATGGTTGGGTGTCACCTGATGAAATCTCCTTTCAATTCGCGCTCTTCTCGTCTGCGCGATCCCAGGCCCTATTTGGCAGCGCTTCTGGTTCGCGTTTACAAAACCAATGGTTCGTCAAAATCGACTGACGTGTCCACACCAAACACCTGTACATACTTTTCTTTGGGCTCTACCAATCGATACACCCGCAAACTGTCTTCCTTCTCATCAATGATCTCGACAAGGCGCCGGACAAGTTCTTCAAATTGCATCTCAGTGACCGCGCATTCGAACACCGATTTCTGTACGCGTTGCCCGAAATCCTGGCAGGCTTGCGCGATCTTGCGTAAGCGCCGCCGCCCTCCTGTTGATTCCGTTGCCACGTCATACGCGATCAAGACATTCATGCACCCTCCTACCGGTACAAAAACGGCGGATAGGCCTCCAGATCTCCGCGCAACACGCGGGCCAGTAACCGTGCTTGCACGTGTGGAATCAAACCTAACGGCATCTTTTGATCCAAGACTGGGTGGGTAATCTCTTCCTGCTTACGTTTTTGATAGGCGACGATGACCTCTTTGCGGGCAGCATCTTCCAGATGCACCGCCCCACCCGGCCGCGCATGAAACTGATTGGCGGCCACCTGTTTCCGGTTGATCAACGTGAGTGCGAGCCGATCGGCAAAGACACTCCGCAACTCTTCCATGAGGTCCAGCGCCAAGGCTGCTCGGCCTGGACGCAACGCATGCAGAAATCCCATCTGTGGATCAAGGCCGACGCCTTCCAGCGCTGCGACGCAATCGTTCATCAACAAGGCATAGAGAAACGACAAGAGTGCATTCACCGGATCGGTCGGAGGCCGCCGGTTTCGACCATTCAGCGTAAACGTTGCGCGGTCTTCACGGACCATACGGTCGAACGTGGCGAAGTATTTTCTCGCGGCCTCGCCTTCCAAACCTCTCAGGTAGTCCAGGTCCTCCGCGAGCGGCACGCGACCCAATACGTTTGCCAGGGACTCTGCTGTCTGCCGCAACGTCTCGCCATCGCCTGGGTCGTCGGTATCTCGCGCAGCACGCAAAACGATCTGACGGCTATTCTGAATTTTCCCACCCACTACATGCCGAGCGATTGTCAGGGTTTTGTCGGCATTGCCGATGGCTGCATGTTGTGCGCAACGCAATAACACGTTGCCCGAGATCGGCCCTTCAACGCGCGCTTGAAAGCGTCCATTCCGATCGAGAAACACCACGAATCGGCCATCTTGGGCGCAGCGCGCCAGCGCCGCCGGACTCACCAGCACGTCGCCAAAACAGACGATGCCACCCAGGTGATGGATCGGCACTTGCAGCTTCGTTTCCCGCTCGACCTCGACCCGGAGCGTGTCGTGATCGAGCCGGAGATAGGCCCCTTCGGTCGTGAGATAGAGGGTATTGAGTAATTGGTGCATAGGAGGCTCAGCTCGGTTCCGATATGACAAACAGCGTACGGACCAACGCTGCAGCTCGCTGCTGCTCGCCGATGACCGACGGCATACAGGTCTCATTCAATGAACAGTGTTCACAACGTTGATCATTCACCGGAGAGGGAAGAATCTTGTCGCCCAACATCGCGCGAATCGCCGTCACGACCTCTTCCACCCGAATTCGCAATGCCGGCGTAAAGATCACTTCACGTCGCCTTCTAGATTTGTGATGAAAGATGGCGCCACGCGGAACATCGCTGCTCAGCATTTCTTCCAGACACAGCGCTTGAGCGCAGAGCTGCAAATCATCATTCTCGTATCGCCGGTTCGACCCAGATTTGTATTCGACGGGATAGGGGGTCTCTCCATGAAACTCGACTACATCAGCTTTTCCAATCAAACCTAGTCGCTTGGAACAGAGCGGTAAGGCTCGCTCAACTCGTACGCCTTCCTCCCAACCGCTCTCATCCTCTCGATCTGTTCGTTCGTGAAGATCGTGACCGCGCATGGTGTACACGTTTTCAGAGTACGTCTGCTCCACATGAATCAACGCACATCTCCGAGGGCAGTAGGCGTAGTGATTCAGCGCGGAAATAGGAATCAACTCCCGATCAGCATCATCCTGCGGCATCGTTTGGCCTACGACAGCTTGATAAGCGTACCCTTGCTGTCATCCCACACCCACAACTCCACGCCTTTCGGTAGATTGGCCACATTCGTTGTTACCGTATAATGCGCGAACTTGCGGGGGCTTCCGATCTTGTCTTCTTTCATTGCCGATTCATTGCGCTTCACGTCGATGACGCGGCCGACGTCCAACAACGCTTGTGCAGGCGCACAGCCGAGCATGGCTTGACGCTTACGCTGTTCCGCATTGCTGTCGGTGCCCACATGTTTAAACACAAACAACCCCCGGCGGGACATCATGCCTTTAGATGCGGAGCGGTCGTGATCCCACATGCCTGCCAATGCCTCCCACAGATGAGTGAGGTCGTCTTCTGAAAATAGCGTTCCTTGGGCAAGATTGGCGGATACGAACCCTTTGGCAACATAGAGACCATAGGGAATCAGCGCCTTACGGCCCATGGTGCGGAGCTTGTCTTCTTCTTGTTCGTTTTCCCATTTCTGGTAGTCCGCAACCGACGTGGCACCGGATACTTTTTCCGCAACAGCCATGCGGGTAATTGAAACATCCATCGGCAGAATTGGATCAACTGAACGTGAAAACGCCACCTGCACCGGGCCTCGCACTTGTCCGGCGTTGGGACCGGTGGACATAACCGCGCCAAAGGTCCGCACATCGAAAAACTGTTGGCACATCCAATCTCGAGCTTTTCCAACTTGTGTTCTGTTTCCACCACCAGCAGGGGAACCGCCCGTTGCTTCATGCGCCGCAGTAATCGGCTTATTTAGGTTGGATGAATGCTCGACAAAAATAGCATTGGGTGCCTGATTGCCAAACGCGGCCTGTATGTAATTGCGCACCCGCCGCTTGATGGCCACATCTGAAACCAGCCCGTGCATGTCTTCCGCGTCAATGCGTGGGCTGTTGCCGGCATCTGGGTCGCCGTTCGGATTGCCGTTTTCGCAATCGAAGAGATACAAAAATTCGTAACGGTTTTTAATAGCGCTCATTGGTTTTCTCCTTATACGGTTTCGTTGGTTTTCTTGCTTGATCGCAGTGCGGCAAGTTGCTGGTAGTAACCGAGGGCAAATAACCCCTGACCGTTGAGGTCAAGAATGCGTGGTGCGCCGTCGCCCAAGTGACCCATCACATCGGCGATCTGATTTTCGTACCACCAAGCCAAGCCGCCTTCGAGCTTGCCCAAGTGGTTACGCGCATTGCTGGTCAAGCGGCCGAGAATCAGTCCCGGAGTCTGGCTAGCGGCAGCGTAGTAGCGTTGCACTACGCCTGCGCCCACGTCGCCCAGTGCGGCGCGTTGTAAATTTGAAAATACTGCCAGTAACCGCCCGCAGTGGTAGGCTGGTTCTGGATGATTGGGGTTAAGATACGCAGTCATGGTGTGATCACCTCCAGATTTAAGTCGAACAAAATAGGCTTTGATAAGCCCCATGCAGGCGTGGTTGAACGGAGGCTGGTCTTTATCGACCAGATTGGAACGGAACCTCGCTAGCGCCTGCACCATTAACGGTTGCGGGATGGGTAGACGCTGCACTGCCACCTTCCATAGCGTAGCGCTGGTAGGCGCGGGCAAGTCCTTCAGTTCGCGCACCAATGCTCCACACACTGCCATGAACTTGGGATCATGAGCTTGCCCTTTGCCGTCGCGGGCGACAATGGCGAGATCGGCAAACCATGCTTCGACATTACGCACCAAATCCTCGAAAGGTCCTTCCATCCAGTCGCGCACCATCACTCGCCCTGATGCACCCGAGAGCACCAGTGCGTAGTAATGGTTGTTGCCCAAATCAACGCGTTCGCCTTTGCGGATGGATTCAAGCAGACGACGCGCAGCCCCCAGTGCAGCCGCCTCCGTCTGTTCCTTCGACTCGAAACCGCTCACCCATTCCAGAGGATCGTCTTGTGGGACAACCTGTTCCTTGAACCAGTGAACGACCAACGCGTTGGCGAGCTTGCGGGAGTGGCTGCGAATCAAGTCGTTGAGGCCATCCACATATTTCTGAGCAGCTTCGGCGCTCATGGCGGCGTTGGCCGATTGATCTAAACCGAAAGAACCAAACGCAGCTTTATCGAAACCCACCATCACATCGCCCATGCTCAAGCCACCAACGCCAGATAGCCCTGTAATCTTAGGATGGGTTGGCAAAGCTTGAGTTGCATTACCCGTGAGGAAACAGACCATGTCGCCCTCGTCAGAAGACCTAGAATTTGGCTGGCCTTCTTCCATATCCTTCTTTCGCCATTCGCGCCACCAAGCCTGAACAGTTTTTTCCTCACGCGGATCGACACCATCCACCCGCCAGCCCAGCCAATCGGCAGGCTTGGCTTTGTGCTGAGTCAGAGCTTCACGAAGTTTCGCGAGCAGACCATCATCTTCCAACGCACTTACAACCGGAATGAGCGTGGGAATCGAGCCTGAAGCCTTGCGGAGCAGATCAACAAAGAATCGGTGTTTGTTCTTGGTGTTGACAATCTTTTCGGCCTCTTCATTGCTCTTGAACAGAAGCGCCACCGTTTGCACCGTTTCCACGAGAAAATGGGATTTACCGCCCGCATTTGTGCCTGGCATTTCCGTGCAACGAGGTTGCATCACCCCACGTTTGCCATCGCCCAGCGGCAACACATTCAGAAACCGTCCGTCAGCGGCCAGTTCGACGCACCAGCGCACTTCACGGGTCCTGAAGCCGGGTTCAGAATCAAGCCTGTTTCCATAATTCATCAGTGCTTGCAGCATGGCTATTGCCTCCCCGGCTTTTTCACCACCGAGCTGTCGAACGGCGGAACTTCCAGTACGCCGTTGCGGATGTGGGCATCAAACAGAGTGATGAACGGTTTGTCGGTATCCTTAACCGTGTCCTTTCGCAGGTCAAACACGTCGTAGAGCATAAAACCCAGATGCTGATCCATGGCAGCGCGTGACTGGCTTTTGGCATCTGACGATTCCACATACTCAAAGAACGCGGGGAATTCTCGACAGCCGAAATAGGGTTGCTGAAAGCATTTGCCCTGCTTAGCGCGACGCTCGAAACAGGCGTTGAACTTGCCGTAGTCGTGACTGAAGACTGGCTTGGGAACGATCTTCGCCGTGAGTCGGTAACGCACGTTCTTGAGCGCCATAGTTTGACGCTGTGTACGGCCCTTCTGATCGGTACCAAGCTCATCCTTGCCGCCGTCCGCCCAGATGGGTTCGGGTTGCTCGCGCCCTTCCATCCACGCCTTGAGCGTACGATCCGCAGGCACTTTGTCCTTTACTTCGTTCCGCCGCAAGGCAATGTAGCGCGGCAGTTCCAGCACCTCGATACGAATTAGCTGCCAGTGGAAATAGGGACGCATAATGCTTTCCCTGCCTTGCCGTTCCCGTAGTCCATCCCAGTAGATGGCGTCGAAGATGCCACGTGCCGCAGAAGGCGTGATGACCGGGTAGGAGAAACGCTCGACCTTCATTTCTGGCCGCGTAAAGCAGGCGAAGTCGCCCCAGACTTCCAATGTGTGTGTGCCGTTAGCCATGTCTCCTCCTATGCAATGAACACCTGTTCGCCTTTGGGTGGATTCAACCCGATGGTATCGTCGTAAAAATCTCCTTCAAGAATGAACCACTCGTCGGAGACGCCACCGCGCCGCAACTTCGCCGGAATTGCCCAGGCGGGTGAGCCGTCATTGGTGCGATAGACACTGACGGCAAGCCCTTGGGCGCGGCGCATCCAGTTGGCGCTGATGCCTTGTCGATCGGCTTCCCTTCGCAATTCCAGGAATTCGTCGTGTCGGCTCACCCATGGCACCAGCACTTGAATGGCATCCTGAACAATGAGGCGGTATACCTTGGCAATCTCCACAAAATCGAGCTCCTGAATCGCTCTTGTAAGATCAGCATTCTGACTGGCTGGATCGTTCAGATTGTAGAGCCGGTGATAATAGGCCCGGAAGACTTCGGGGTCGTTGATATCCAGATTATTGTCGTGCAGCTTGAGCAAGGCTTGTGTGACTTGAGTCGCCTGATAGTAGTTATGCGTGGGAAACCGTTTTCTCCATCCAGCCTCCTCATCCGGTTCAAAGACCACAACCTCGCCAAGACGGCCCTGCTCATTGAGCCTGCCTTCCCGGTTACAGCGTCCTGCCGCTTGTGCAATAGAATCTAATGGCGCCATAGCACGGAAGACGGTGGGGAAATCCACGTCCACTCCTGCTTCAACACATTGGGTGGAAACAAGGCGGCAGGGAAGTCCGGCTGCAAGTTGATCCCTGACCTTATCCATCACCACCCGTCGGTGTTCAGCACACAAGTTGGTTGAGAGATGGAACTCGCTTTCCGTCCCGTCCATCTCATTGAGCAGAGCGAGTGCGTGGCGTTTAAGGTTAACCACCACCAATGCCTGATCCACGTCTCGCAATTCAGCCGCGAGTTGAGTCCAAGTGCGCTTCTCACCAATTTCCGGCCAGCGCACGGCGACACGTTTCAGTGCCGCGAATAGTGCTGGGTGTTCCGGTACGGCCTCGATCGGTTGCCAGCCTTGCACGGCGTGCTTTCTTACGGCCTCGTTCAGAGTATCGAACGCGGGTTGTGTCGCGGTGGCAAAAACTACGGTGGAGCGATAGGCCGCCGACAGGTGAGACAGCGCCGCCAAGGTAGGTACCGCCAAGTGCTGAGGCAGACTCTGCGCCTCGTCGAACAGGATGACCGAGTTCATTAGGTTATGCAGCTTGCGACAACTGGACGGGCGGTTGGAGAAAAGCGACTCCAACAACTGCACGTTGGTGGTCAACACGATTGGCGCATCCCAATTTTCCGCGAGCAAACGGCGCTGACGTTCGCTCGCTCCTTCGGCATCCTGCTGCTCCGCTTCTACCCCCAACCCAGCCAGACTATGGTGTTCCAATACGAAATTATCCTCGGATGCCTTGAATACCGCTCGATAGATACGCGCCGTCTGCTCAATGACAGTCAAGAAAGGGACAGCCAGAACGATCCTCTTCAGTCCATGCTTCTTCGCGTGTTCCAGCGCGAACTTGAGCATCGCCAGCGTCTTGCCTGAACCGGTCGGCGCGGTCAACGTGAACACGCCACGCTCCGCCAGGCCTGCATGCATTACTGCACCCCACAAGTTTTCCCGTGCCTTCCGCACCGCAATCTGTGCTTCAGTGACGGCGTGCAACGAGGCCATGTGAGCATCAAGCGCGGCAATTGCTGCACTGGGATCCAGCCTTGGGCCTTCAGGGCGTGGATGCTTCTCCTGTGCGTCACCATCGAAGTGCGACTCGGTGTCGAGAAAGTCCGCATCCACCAGACACGAAAAGAGCAGCCGCACATCAAGCATGGCGGAGACGGCTTGCGCCCACGAGTTAAGAACAAAACTAGATGGTGCGCTGAATTCAATTCCATCCCTGGCGGCAAGAGACTCCAGGCGTTCCAGGTCGGGTTCACTGAGGGCTAACCCTGGTAAAACAGCGGCAGAGAGATTGCCTGGCAGTAACCGCCTTAAGGAATCTTTACTCCCGCGCTGCAAGCCAATGTGATGACCTTCGATAGCTAACGCAGCGGCAACTGCACGGTGCCTCAGAGCCAACGATGCACCCTGTGACCAATGGTCCAACCCCTTATCTTTGCCGTGCAACCGTGCCTGAAAGCGTTCGCCATATTTCCCAAGATCGTGCAATAAACCAGCGAGTGCCGCTTCTTCAGCACCGCTCTGTCCTTGCAGGAATTCTTTTGCGATCTTCGAGACGCTGGTGAGATGCTCCGCTAACTTATGCCATTTCCCATATCCGTTCGCGCTGTGTGCGAAGTACTGGCGTGGTTGGGACTCAGCGTCTGTGTGATAATCAAGCTTCATTGATATATTGTTGCGCTATCCGCGCCTGTTCATTCCGGTCCATGTTGTCCTCCGAATGCCGCGCACTGTACCAAGAATCGACAACGCCGTCCCGCGAGAAATACGCCGTTTCGAACCAGGTAAATGCCTAGGGCACTTCATCTCGTGGAGCGTCTCTCGTCTTGAAGACACATGCTCAATTGACCATTCCCGGGAGACCCGAACGATGCGGCACAAGAAACGTGGCCTGGCTTCTCCGCTCTTGCTATCGGCCATATGCCATACGCCATGTGCTCTGCGCATTCGCCCGACCCTACCACCGTGGTGTGACATCCGGGGTCACAGTTTGTGGCGACATCGTTTTTTTCTTACGACACGACTTTCCCATCCCCGACGCGGTTGAAATACCACCATTCGCCCCTTGCTCTCCGTTGACAGATTTCGCCGTAACCCGCATATTCATGACGGTTCGTCACGAAATCGCTGAGGCGCGTCGCGAGACCGGCGCGCGGAGTCCGGAGGCCCCGACGCGTACTCGTGCAGTACGTGGAGGGTCCGAGGGGCGAGCCCGCCGGCCGAAGGCGTGTCGCAGCAGCGGATCGGCGGTTACAGTAGAAGCGCTCATGAATGATGTGGGTTGTGGATTACCGTACCGCCATATTTTTCACTTCGTCCTATTCATTCTGACCGCTTCCCGCCGACCAAGGAGGTACGTATGGTAAAGACCACGTCGTCATCCAGCAGCAAACCGAAGGGACTGTCCCTGCACATCGGCCTGAACGCCGTGAGCCCCGCCGCATACGGTGGCTGGAGCGGCGACCTGGCGGCCTGTGAGTTCGATGCCAAGGATATGGCGGCGATCGCCGCCTCGCGCGGCATGAAATCCACCGTCCTGCTGACCAAAAAGGGAACACGCGCCAAGACACTGGCGGCCATGCGCAAGGCCGCCAAGGCACTGCGGAAAGGCGATTTCTTTTTTCTGACCTATTCAGGCCACGGCGGACAGGTCCCCGACGTCACGGGTGAAGAAGCGGACAAGCAGGACGAAACCTGGTGCCTGTATGACGGCCAGCTGATCGACGATGAGTTGTACTTCGAATTGAGCCGCTTCGCGGCGGGCGTGCGCATTCTGGTGTTCTCCGACAGCTGCCATAGCGGCACCGTCACCCGCAACCGGCCGCCCCAGGTCGATCCTGCCGCACCGGTCAGGCGCTCGAGAATGATGCCGATCTCCGTCGGCCTCCGCACCTATCGCGAGCACCAGCAGTTCTACGACAGCTTGCAGAAGAACGTCGCGAAAGCGGCCGGCAAGGTCTCTGCGGCAGACCCGGATAGCGTGCTCGCCCAATTGGCCGTGAGCCCGCGTTTGACCGCGATCGCGAAAGATTTCAAAGCATCCGTCATCCTCATCTCGGGATGCCAGGATAACCAGACCTCCATGGACGGAGAGCAGAACGGAGCGTTCACCGAACAGTTGCTGAAGGTCTGGAACCATGGGAACTACAGCGGGAACTACGCCCAGTTCCACGCGGCCATCAGGGCGGAATTGCCGGCGAGCCAGACACCGAATCTCTTTACGCTCGGAGCGGCCGCCCGTTTTGTGCGCCAGCGCCCTTTCACGGTGTGACGACAACGACCGACAGGAGGGGAGGGTCATGAAGATGAAGCGGCTTGTCTGCATGGGAGTGATGGTCATGGCGCTGGTCATGTCCGACACCATTGAAGCGGCAGACCTGACCGGCGCCTGGAAAGGTCTGCTCAGCAGTGCCGACGGCAGTCAGGCCGAAGTGCAAATCGACTTCAGTCCGCAGGGCTTTCCCCTCTACTCCTACACCAACAACAAGGGGCTGACGCGGCAGGTGGAGTTGTCGCACGTCGGTCAAACGGTAGAATACGTTCCGCCGGGAGGCGGCGTACAACGGATGGTCGTGGAGCGTGTCGAGAAGGGGCAAGGGCGATTGTCGGTCGGGATCGTCGGCTCCTTCGAGCGGGCGAGTCAGGGCTATCTGGATCAGCGACAGGAAGCGGCGCTGTTCGAATATGCCCTCGTCCCCGGGGGCCTGAAGATGCGGGTCACCACCAGTTCGACATCCCACTTCGGCGACAAGGATCTGATGGTGGGAGGCGATCCGGACGCCGTTGTCGCGGAGGGGGTCCTGCAGAAGTTGCGTTGAGGCGGAAAGCACGAGGGGTGCACCGGAGCAGAGTCAACCTGACTGCCTTACCGGAAGGGCGCCGAATACCATGCCCTTCCGGTCACACAGGTGAGGGTCGCCATCGTCGGGCGGCGGTGACGCACGCACGAAATTGAATCAGCGGCCCTTCTTCGCGCTTTTTTCCGCGCGTTTCTCCATCAGCGTCTTCGCCGGCTTCTTCTTGGTCGACTTTTTCTGCTGCATGCCCTTCGCCATACGTCACCTCCCGTGGTAAATGAATAAGTAGCAGGATGCGAAAAAAATCCGCCAGCGGCGTTCACACACGCGACGCGCGTTATTCCCCGCGTCGTGAACCTCAGCAGCTCACCGTACGGCCACGGGACAAGAGCCTGTCTTGACAGGCTCGGGGTGGGCGGGTACGAATGAACGATTCGCCTCTTCGCTTGCGGCGGCCTTGCCGGACGGCCTTTTTGCGCATCCTGCGGGTTACTGCCATACCGACACGGCGCAGGAGTGGATCGTCTCGTATTGCGCAACAATCGAGTTTTTCCGCAGCCTGCTAGTACCCTGTCGATGTCGATGCTCCACGTTCATACACGCAATCCGGGCAAAATGGAATAGGTGCAATCCCATGGCAGACCCATCTCACGTGTCTTTCTCCGACTCGCTCACCTTAGCGCGACGCACCGCCTTCTATGAGCGGCATAAACCCATCGCGGTGGTGATGATCCTCCTCGTCTTCCTCCTCCCGTTCTTCGGGGTCTTTGTGCGCGGGGTGATCGGCGCGGCGGCGGGCGTGATCGTTTCGGTCTTGTGTTATTACCTCACGCCTTACCTGGTGCTCAAACTTAACGGAGAGACAAACCGATAAGCACGCCCGGGCACAACGACCGGGACGGCTGCAGAAATTCTGTCTTTGCTGTTGCGATCAGCCAACCTGCCATACAATGCCTGCTGTACGTGAGCTGGTTCACGACAGGAGGGATCTGGAATGTTTCTGCCCGCGCGATTGTTCGGTTCGAAAAACCGTCGCACTCCCCTGCAACTGACTCCACGGCGGCTCACCGGGCAATCCGTGGACGAACAGATCCGGCGCCTGCAGTCGGCATGGGGCGATGTCCTCTCGCTGCCGATGTGTCTCGGCGCTCTGGCCCTCTATGAATGGTGGCGATGGTTGTTCTCCATCCCCTCGAATCCCCTGCTCCTCACCATCGTGGCCGCGGTCGCCATTCATGCCACCTGGCGGCGCCGCGCTGTGTATAAAGCCGAATTGAAACTGCTGCGCCTTGGTCGCGGCGATGAACCGACCCTCGCGCAAGCCGCAGAGTTGCTGCGATTGACCGCCGCTCGCCTTCTGCAGCACATCGCGAACATCCGTATCCCCTCAACGATCCTGTCCTCGGTGCGCCGTGCGCTCTCGCCGGCGAATGGACTCGCCAAACGTCTCGCCGCCCGCCTCTAGCCCGGATTATTCATGAGTTCCGTCGCGAGGCGTTCGAGACGGAAGCCCGCCGAGGCTTTTCTCGTTCGGCCTCCTCGGAGGTACGTTTGACGTTTCACGCTTCACGCTCATCCTGCCCGGCAGGGGTCCGCCCCACCTTGCTTGACAGCCCGAAAGCCCATCCACGACAATGCCGCCATGGCACCGCGCATCATCATCGAACGTCTGGAGTGTTACGGCCGCTGTGGCGTCACGGAAGCGGAACGCGGCACACCGCAGTTGATCGCCATCGATGTGGAGTTGGAAGCGGCGGTCGACGCCGCCGGCCTCTCGGATCGCCTCGATGAGACGATCGATTATGCCCGGGTCGCGGAACGCCTCGTGGCGCTCAGCGGTTCGTTGACCTGCCGCCTCCTGGAAACCCTCGCGGAACAGCTGGTCGGGATGCTCTTCGCAGAATTCCCGGTCGACCGGGTGCAGCTTTGGATCCGAAAACTCCATGCGCCGTTGGCGATGGTCGCCGGCTCAGTCGGTGTTCGTGTGGACCGGACTCGCACCGCGCAGCAGGCAGGACCGAGCCCCGCGCCGTTTCTGACGCAGCAGCTTGGGCGCCTCCCCAAAGGCCGGGTCCTGGATGTCGCGGCAGGCCGAGGACGCCATGCCCTGCATCTGCTGTCCCACGGCATGCAAGTCGAAGCCATCGATCGAGACGCTCTCGCACTGACGGCGCTGAAAGAGGCCGCCGAGGAGCGGCAGCTCTCAGGCCTGACAACGCGGGTGCTGGATTTGGAAGAGAAGCCCGACCATCCCCCCGACCTGGGCCGGGACTGTTATGATGCCATCGTCGTCTTTTTTTACCTGCATCGTCCCCTCTTCCCCGTGCTGATGGACGCGCTGAAACCGAACGGCATCTTGATCTACGAAACCTTCAGCATCGAGAATTACTTCCGTCACCAACATCCGCGCCGATGGGAATTCTGTCTGGCGCAGAACGAACTACTCCGATTGACCGCCCCGCTTCGCGTGCTCCATTACGACGAGGGCGAACATGACGGGGGCCATGGCAGCGGGCCATGCTACACCGCGCGCTTGGTCGCGCAGAAAGCGGGGCCTGAACTACCACGATGAGTCGCATCGACCTTCACCTCCATACCACCCATTCGGACGGCAGCTTTTCCACCCGCGACGTAATGGCCTTTGCCAAGCAGGCCGGCGTAACCGCGCTCGCGATCACCGACCACGACATTGTCGAGGGGATTGCGGAAGCCACGGCCATCGGGGCCGAACTCGGCATCGAAGTCGTCCCCGGCGTCGAAATCAGCTCGCGCCTCGGCGAGAGCGAACTCCATATCCTCGGCTATTTTCTGAACTGGACCGATCCGCTCCTGGCCCAACGTCTCAGCACCTTGCGGGACAGCCGCCACACACGCAATCCGAAGATCGTCCAACGCCTCAACGAGCTGGGCATCCCGATTACCTATGAAGAAGTGCGGGCCCTGGCCGGTACCGAATCGGTGGGCCGCCCCCACATCGCCCGGCTGTTGATGGAGAAGAAATTCGTCACATCGGCCAAGGAAGCCTTCGACCGCTATCTGGCCAACGGCCGCCCGGCCTTTGTCGATCGTGAGTTGCCGGAACCGGCCGAGGCGGTGCGATGGATTCGTGAGGCCGGCGGCGTACCGGTGCTGGCGCATCCGACCTGGGTGAGAACATCCGCAGACGGCTTGCGCACCCTGGTCCGCGACCTGAAAGCCGCCGGACTGGGAGGCATCGAAGTGCACTACAGCACTCACACACCCAGCCAGACCACCGAATACCTTGAGCTGGCCAAGCAGTGCGACCTCCTCGTCACCGGAGGAAGCGATTTCCACGGTGTCACCAAGCCGGATATCGAGGTCGGCATCGGCCGGGGTCAGTTGAAGGTGTCCGAGAAACTGCTCGATCCGCTCAGAAAAGCCGCAACCTCGAACTGATCTTCAGGCAAGTAGCCCGACGATCACCGCATCGCCCTCTCCGGGACCAATCCCTCCCCTGTCTCTAGCCCGGACTATTCATGAACACCCGCTCCGTCGTCCGATCCTCTCGCCCGGCGGGGCTGTTCTCGCTCGGCCTCCTCGACGGACTGCAAGTACGCCTGCGTCGGCCTTACGTGCGAGAAGCCCCGGCGGGCTTCGGTCTCAAACGCCTCGCGACGGCATTCATGAATAATCCGGGCTAGGGTGCACTATTCCCTCGTTTCGTTGACACTCCAAGACCTTCAGTTACACTGAGGGATAACTACGCACGACTCCAACACATGACCACATCCTGGGGCTGGATCGGCCCGTATTTGATCGTCATTATCCTTGCGATTATGGTCGGGCCGTTACTGGCCACCCTTCCGCTGTTCACACACACGTTCCTCCAACCGTTACGCATGAACGCCGCGCAGGCCGTGCGATTGATCGCCGACGGGATCTGCCTGTTGATGATCTGGCTCACCGCGGCCAGGGCCAGGCAGGACCTGCACGACAACGGCAAGGGCCAAACCTTTTTCCGTGCGATTCTGTTTCCCTCCGCGCTCCTCCTGATCGTCCTCGTGGCCACTCGCGCGTATGAGGCGCATGGCGTTCCGGTGCTCGGGACTCCCAAGCAACCGCTCTATAACTGGCTGATCACCGGCGGCCTGATCGGCGCGGCCATCTGGCTGACGTTCGCCTGGGTTCGTCATGCCGACGCGCTGACCCAGGCCTTCGCCGGTCGTCCACGCCGTCGTCCGGTTGAGGAGGAAGACGAACCGGCAGACACGGCCGGCGAGGCCCGCGCGACCGCCGACACGATCACTCCCAACCCAACCCGTGCAGGCGGCACCGTGATCGTCCGCAATGGGACCGCCGTTCCGGACACGCTGGGCCGCTATCAGGTCGTCAGGGAACTCGGTCGTGGCGCCATGGGCGTCGTCTACCTGGGCAAAGACCCGACGATCCAACGCCACGTCGCCATCAAAACCATGCGGCTCGACGACATCGATAACGAAGACGAGCTCAAAGCATTCCGGGACCGCTTCTTTCGCGAAGCCGAATCGACCGGACGCCTCTCACACCCCAATATCGTCACGGTCTATGACGCCGGCGAGCAGGAGGGTCTCGCCTATATCGCGATGGAGTACCTCGAGGGCACCTTGCTCAGCTGCTATTGCCAGAAATCCACCCTCCTTCCGGCCAAGCAGGCCTTGCAGATCGTGGCAACGGTCGCCGATGCCCTGGACTATGCACACAGCCAGGGCGTGATCCATCGCGACGTGAAACCCCCGAACATCATGATTCTGAAACAACGCCTCGTGAAGGTAATGGATTTCGGCATCGCCAAGATGGCCAGCGGCTCGAAAACCCAGACCAGCATGATTCTGGGCACGCCGCGGTACATGTCGCCGGAGCAGGCGACGGGAAAAGATGTGGACGGCCGGTCCGATGTATTTTCCCTGGGCATCGTGCTCTTCGAGCTGTTGACCGGCGAACGTCCGTTCGACGCGGAAAACATGCCGGCGCTCGTCACGCGCATCGCCAAAGCTCCGCATGCCCCGCTGCTCAAATACCGCCGCGATCTTCCCACACGGGTCCAGGCCATCCTCGATCGCGCACTCCAGAAAGAAATCCCGAACCGATACCGACACGCCAGCGATATGGCGCAGGACCTCCGTGACGTCTTCCAAGTGATGCCGAGATAGGCCCGACCATGCACTCCTTGCACATCACACATGGAGCGACCTCGGACGTCGGTTTGACCCGCGCGCACAACGAAGACCGCTTTCATGCCGATCCCTCCGCCGGTCTGTTCGTGGTCTGTGACGGAATGGGCGGCCACCGCGCAGGAGAAGTCGCCAGCAGCCGCGTCATCGACATCATTCCCCGCCACCTGGCGGAGGCCGAGGCCGACCCGTCTCTCCCCCTGATCGGCGCGGTACGACCGGAGTTCTCCTCAGCCACCAACCGGTTGGCGAGCGCCGTCCGGTTGGCCAATCACAAGGTGCATCAGGAGGCGGCGCGTCATGTCGAATACGCCGGCATGGGCACTACGGTCGTGGCGGCCTGGCTGGTCGGGCCGATCCTCTCGATCGCCCACGTGGGCGACAGTCGGCTCTATTTGATCCGCGGCAATGCGCTGCAACTCCTGACGACAGACCATTCTCTGGTGCAGGAGCAGGTGCAGTCCGGACTACTGACCGCCCATGACGCGACGCGCGCGTCGTACAAGCATGTGTTGACCCGCGCCGTCGGCGTACATCCTCTGGTGGAGGTCGAGCTGGGAGAACTCCCCGTGTTGAACGGCGATATGTTCCTCCTGTGCTCCGACGGCCTGACCGCCGGCGTGTCGGCCGACACGATCCTCCGCGTCGTGCAGGAATCTTCCGATCCGCAGACCGTCTCAGACCGTCTCATCGCCCTGTCGAATGCCGCCGGGGGGACCGACAATACGACCGTCATCGTGGCGATGCTCAGGCACCGCAAGCCGGGCATGTGGCATCGCATGTGCTCACAGTTGTTCGCCGCACCGACCACCGAACCATCCTAAGGAGCGACCATGTCCCAGCACCACCCAGCATCACCTACGCTCCTCGTGAAGGCGCCGCAGGGCGGCACACGAGAACTCGAGGTCTCGCGCACGCCCTTCACGATCGGACGGAAGCACGACAACGATCTCTGCCTGGAAGACCTCGCCGTCTCCGCCCACCATGCGCGGATCGTCCAGGTGCAGCAAGTCCTGTTTCTCGAAGATCTGACCAGCACCAACGGCACTTTCGTGAACGAGCAGAAAATCGACCGGCGACAACTGCGCGACGCAGACAGCATTCGTCTCGGCACGCACCGGTTGATTTTTCGGGAAGCACACCCGATCGCAGCGGAAACGGCCGGCACCGGCGAGGTCCTGATTACCGACGACACGATGGTGGTGTCGCGTCCGATGGGCGGCGAGCGCCCGCCGGCGGAGCAGAACATCGGCGTGGTGGAAATTCTCTCGGGAAAGAGCGGGCAATCACAGTATCACCTGACGAAACACGTGTCGCTGATCGGCGCACAGGACGACGCCGTCATCACATTGACCGGGTGGTTTGCGCCGAAAACGGCCGCGGTGATCAGTCGGCGCGGCGAGGGATACGTGGTGAGCCAGACCGAGAGCGGGAAACGTATCCTCGTGAACGGCCGTCACATTCAGGGGGAACACGTGCTTCGCAACGGAGATGTGGTGGAAGTGGCCGGTCTCACCATGCGATTTTTGCTGCGCGACCCGAAGGGGAGTCTCGTCGCGCGCTAGCCCGCATTAGTCACGAGAGTCCGTCACGAAACCACGGAGACGCCTTGCGAGACGGGCGCGTGGAGCCTCTCGGGCCGAGGCATACTTGAACCAGTATGGTGAGGCCACGAGGGGCGAGCCCGCCTGCTTGGGTGCGAGCATCTCGCACCCAAGCTTGTCACAGCGGCGTGTCGGTGGTTGCAGTAGGAGTCATCGTGAATACTGCGGGCTAGTTGAGCAAACGACCCCGTTTCGGCAGGAGTTGAAAACACTGGTCCGAGACTTCCTGGGCATGAGATTCCAGACACTGCACCAAGGCCCCGCCGCCTAGAGGCACCTCCCGACAGAACTGCCTTCGGTCCGCCTCACAGGCTGTACGCAGCTGTTGCATCGCCTCTTTCATTCGCACGAGCCGTTCCCGCAGCATCGGCCGGCATGGGGCGGAGAGTTGTGCCGTCTTGCGTAGCAGACAGGCGCGCCGCTCCCCTTCCTCCTCGGGGCACAGCGCCTCAATTTCCAGATCGCATTTCAGCTCCCTCCCGAACGGCGCACGCACGGGCTCAACCGGAGGATGCTCCTGGGCTTCGGTTTGTACGACCGGGGCCGGCTCCCGCACCACCACCGGTTGCGAAACCGGCTCCGGGGTCGGCGGGGCGGGAACACCGGTGTGTGCCGGAGAAGCAGGTGTCGCAGGTTGTGGCGGGAAGGAAACCGGTGTCGGTTCGGAGGCCAGGTCGTTCTGCGGCAGCGTATAGAGCACGAGGCTCCAGACCGCGCCCAACACCACACAACTGAGTACTGTCACAATCGCGATGGAACCGAGTCGGGATGGGCCAGCCAAGGAGCTCCTACGGGGTATGAGATCGATCCTGCCTGATCAGCAGGATCTGGGAAGAGGCTTCCCCTTACCCGTTCGACGCGGGCGACGATGCGGCACACATGGAATTGTCCGGCAACCGCCGCTCAGTTCTCAGGCGCTTCGACGATGTGGTTCTCGAAACGGGTGCAACCTTCCGCCAGCAATCGATTGGTCAGCATTTCCCCCGGCCATTCGATCGGGAGGTCGGCCGTGAACACCCATACGTCGGGCGACGTCCACACAGGACCGTGGTCCTCCGGCAACTCCGGATCGAAGAGATCGGTCCAGACCGGCATATACACGCCGTTGCCACATTGCGTGTGCAGATGGGCGATCGTGCGCGCCCGCACCATGGGATCCAAATCCCGCCAGACTGCGGCGGTTTCGTCGGCCAACCGGTGCAGTCGCACCGCATTCTGCGCGTCGAACAGCGCATAAGAGGCGTAGACCGGCACCTCCAGGGTGTCCGGGGCCAGCGCCAGCTCGGCGCATTGTGCGACGAGACCTTCCAGCAGCGCCCGGCGCTCCGGTTCCTCCAGGGAATCGGGCAAGCCCGGATCGGGCATGCCGATCAATTGAAAGAACAGAAACGCGGTGTTTTCGACCGGGGGATAGAGACGCGACGCAATCGCCTGAGTGCGCTGAGAATCCGCGATGCTCACGAGATGTTCGTTCAACGTCTGGAGGGTTAACCCTTCGAGGGTCGCGTCGGTCAGGAGACGGGGTTCCACCCGCACGACCACGCCGGCCGGAATCTGCAAATGTCGATGCAGCAGATCTGCCGTCGCGACGGGGTCGATCTTCAATCCGAGCGGCTGCCCCAAGTTGGCTTGGAGCGGCAACTCCAACGCGGCCATCAAGGCATAGGCGCCCTTGTCGTCATCCGGCCCATCCATGATGACGGCGCACGAGGCCTCCGCCACCAGATCAAACATCCACTCCGCCATCTCCTCATCGAGCGCCGCCAAGACGGTCAGCAGATCCTGCTCACGTCCCTGCTCGATAAAGGCTTGCAGGGTATCGATTGCGGCATCCGTGTCCCCATGGTCATGGCGACGGGCGTTGATCAAATGAATCAAATCCCTCGTCAGCGGATCCGGTCGTGACCAACTCAACATGGCTGGCCTCCCATGTCGATACGAAGTCCTGCTGAATGGTATCTGTTCATGCTGTTATCCATGTTGCCAAACTTTCCAGAGCGTGGCAAGCGCGAATGCGGTTCTTCGTCGACCTCAGCAGCACACCATCCGTGGCAGCCTCGCCACAGAACGTTCGACGCATCATTCTCCGATGACTTTGACCAGCACACGCTTACGCCGCCGCCCATCGAACTCTCCGTAAAATATTTGTTCCCACGGCCCGAAGTCCAGCTTCCCATCCGTAATGGCGACCACCACCTCCCGCCCCATGAGCTGCCGCTTGATGTGCGCATCGCCGTTGTCTTCACCGGTGTCGTTGTGGCGGTACGTCGCCTCGTGCGGCGCGAGACGCTCAAGAAAATCGTCATAGTCGCGCAGCAGCCCTGCCTCGTCATCGTTGATATACACGCTGGCGGTAATGTGCATGGCATTCACCAGCACCATCCCCTCCCGCACCCCGCTTTTTTGCACCACGGCATCGACCTGCGGCGTGATATTCACATACGCGCGCCTGGTTTTCGTTTCAAACCAGAGTTCTTCTCGATAGGACTTCATCGGTCTTCACATTCAGGGTGGTGCGCGATTCTGCAACGAGGATGTTGGAACTTGCAAGCCCTTGCGCATCAAGTCAACCCTTCACGCGCTCCGCCTCCGCGGCCGCAATCGGTTCGACATTTCCAACCCAGGAACCTGTCCGACATGGCCTTCGTAGCGGGGCGAAGGAGGCGCGACCAGATGCTAGCCCGAAAAAGCCGGAAGCGTATTCGCTGGAATACGTTGAGGACTATTTCGGGCCGAGAACGACGCAGATGATCGTGGATCGTTTGCCGCAGTCGAACGGTCAATGTCGGACAGACTCCCGGCCGGCCGGGCCTTGTCGCAGAACATGCGTGCCGCCTGTCGCTTTGTCGAACAAAATTGACAGGCTGTGGGGCCGGTGATAAGTACCTACAAATAGACAGACCCGCGCCATTGTTTCGAATGAGGAGGTCCTCCGATGGTTTCATCTACGGGCATTCCTGCCATGCGCAGCGAGTGGACGAACTGGCATCTCCTGTTCGCAAGTCAACCGGAGCCGGATCTGGAATTCACCGAGGAAGACCTGGATGAATCAATGCCGCCCCCGGCGCCACCGATGAACTCGCCGAAGCGATCCGGCAAAAAGCCGTTGCTCTGGATTCTGCTGCTTCTGCTGGTGGGAGGAGTCGGCTACGTCGCCATGGACCCGGATGGAGCCATGCAGCTGGTTGAACCCTATCTGGGTGGCGGCGCAGAGCCCGCTCAGCCCGTGATCCAGAAACCGCCGGTCAAAGCTCAAGCTCCGAAACAAGCACCGACGGTGGCACCACCCGTGGTGGCCGACAACAGCACCCCAGCTCCGGCTGATGTGCCTGCCGCATCGTCCGCCATACCGGCTCCCGCAATACCCGCACCTGCCATGCCGGCCCTCCAGCCCGCAGCTTCAGCCCCCAAGCCCGCGGCTCCGACCGTGCGCGTCGCCGGTCCGCTCTATGCGGAAGGCCAACGGGTGACGGTCATCGCCGATCCGACCAGACCCAAGTCCCCCATACCCCTCTTCGTTGACGCCGTAGGGACTAAAACCAGCACGGCAGTGCTGGCCGGCGCCACGCTCACGATCCTGGACGGCGATTACCAAAAGCGCGGCTGGGTCTACTCGGTTCGAGCTCAGGATGGCCGAAAAGGCTGGGTCCCTGAACGTAGCCTCAGGCTGAAACGCTAAGCCCGCGATCGTCTCTCAGGCCTCGTATGACGGCCCGTTCCTCAGTGGGACGGGCCGTCGTCTTTTCTTGTCGATACGCCCTTGTTATAATGCCGCGCCCACACGACCGACAGCCCGATATTCAACGAACTACGCACAGGGATGCCAGAATAACGACCATGAGCGAACTACGCGCCATCATTTTTGATTTTGACGGAGTCATTGCCGACACCGAGCCCCTGCACTTTGCCGCCCTGCGACAGGTCCTGGCCGGCATTGAGATCTCCCTCACCGAAGCGGAGTACTATACCGACTACCTCGGGTTCGACGATCGCGGCTGCTTCCTGGCCGCCTTGCAGTCCCACCGGCGCCAGGCGTCTCCCACGCTCCTTGGCGAATTGATGGAGCACAAGGCCCACGCCTACCTGGCCGCCGTCAAACAACATCTGGCAATCTTCCCCGGCGTGCGCGAACTGGTTCATGAGGCCGCCGCTCGATATCCGCTCGCCATCGCCTCCGGCGCGCTGCGGAATGAAATCGAACTGATTCTGGAAGAGGCGGGTCTTCGTAAGGCATTTCTGCACATTACCAGCGCGGAAGACGTGACCCGTGGCAAGCCGGCGCCCGATCCCTTCCTCCACGCGATGGCCGGCTTGAACTCACAACCGAACCAACCCGCACTATTCCCGAACGACTGCCTGGTCATCGAAGATTCCCTGCCCGGCATCAGAGCCGCACGCGCCGCCGGCATGAAAGTGCTGGCTGTCGCCAATACCCACACGGTGCAGGATCTCGGAGAGGCCGATGCCATTACCCATTCGCTTGCAGACACCAGACTGCAGGACCTGCAGGCGCGCCTGTGGGGAGCGGCTCAAGGCCGCCCATGAAAATTTGTTCGCTGGTGCCGGGTGCCACGGAAGTCGTCGCGGCCTTGGGGTGCCAACACAATCTGATCGGGATCAGCCATGAATGTGACTTTCCGCCGAGCCTCGCACAGATCCCGGTGATGGTGCGTCCGCGCATCGAGAGCCATCATCTCTCCAGCGCTGAGATCGACCAGCAGGTCGGCGCGCTGCTCGCCGCCGACGTAGGGCTCTATGAATTGGATGAGACACGGTTCTTGGCCGCACGACCGGACCTGATCATTGCCCAGGCGCTGTGTGATGTCTGCGCCATCACCCCGTCACAGTTGGAGCGGGTCGTTCATGCACTCTCGCCGCCGCCTCGCATGCTCACCCTCAGTCCCGGGCGACTTGATGACATCCTCCTGGATATTGAAACGATTGGAACAGCCATCGGGCGGGAAGAAGCCGGAACACAGTTGTCCGCGGTGCTCCGCAGCAGGCTCGACACCGTACGGGCCACCGTGGGCGCTCAGGCAACGCGCCCCAGAGTCGCCTGTATCGAATGGCTCGCGCCGCTCTACACTGCAGGCCACTGGGTTCCCGACATGGTGGCCGCTGCAGGGGGCATCGACGTCCTGGCGCAGCCCGGCACGGCCTCCCGAAAAATGGATTGGGACACACTCGCGGCCTCTGAACCGGACGTGATCGTCCTCATGCCCTGCGGATTTACCGTCCCGCGCACGAAAGCCGAACTCGCAAGCATGACGGCACATCCGCAGTGGCAACATCTTCCCGCCGTTCAGCGGGGAGACGTCTACCTCGTCGATGCGCTCTCATACTTCAGCCGCCCCGGCCCACGACTGATCGACGGCGTGGAACAACTCGCCGCCATTTTGCACCCAGCCTCTTACGGCCGCCACCTTCCCGCGTCCGTCGAACGACTTGAGGGACAGACGACGCACTCACACTGATGACACGATGATGACACCAGCTGAAGCCCAAACCTACTGCACGACCCTCACCAAAAAAAGCGGGAGCAATTTCTACTACTCCTTTTTGTTTCTTCCGAAAGCCCGCCGCGAAGCGATGTACACGGTCTACGCCTTCTGTAAGGAAGTGGACAACGCCGTGGACGAGCCGCCTTCCGGCAGTCATCCGCAGGAAGAATTGGCCCGCTGGCGGCGCGAGCTGGCCGCCGCCTACGACGGCACGCCGACGTTCCCCGTCACCGTCAGCCTTGCCCGGCACGTACGGGAGCTGTCCATTCCGCAGGCCTATTTCGAGGAACTCATCAAGGGCGTCGAGATGGACCTCACGACCACCCGGTACGCCACCTTCGACCAACTGTCTCTCTACTGTTATCGGGTGGCGTCGGTGGTGGGATTGATCTGCCTGCACGTGTTCGGCACCACCTCCCCGCGCGCCCAGGACTATGCCGTCAATCTCGGCATGGCCTTTCAATTGACCAATATTCTTCGCGACCTGGGCAACGATGCAGAATGCGGTCGCGTCTATGTGCCGCAAGAAGACCTCGCGCGTTTCGCCTACCGGGAGGAGGATCTCCTGCACCGGCGGTACAAACCGGAATTTACCGAGTTCATGCGGTTTGAAGTCGGCCGAGCAAAGGAATTTTACGCCAAGGCGGCGCGGGCGCTCGATTCGCTGCCACGCGCCGAACGCCGGGCCCTGACGGTGGCGGAAATCATGCGCGGTGTGTATAGCCGGATCTTGCACCGGATCGAGCAGTCCGGTTACCGCGTATTGGGAGATCGGGTCACGCTGACTCCGAGCCATCGCTTGGCCGTGGCAGCAGGCGTGTGGTTGCGCTCCCGTCTCCCCTCTTCGACTCCATGAACCGGACAGTGCTCATCCTCGGCGGCGGGATCGCCGGTCTGACGGCAGCCTTACACCTCGCCGCCGACGGCCATGCCGTCACCGTGATCGAGCAGGCCGACCACCTGGGAGGCCGCCTCTGTCACGCGCCTCCCCCGTTGCTCCTCGAAGCCCACACAGCCACCTGGTCCCTGCTCAAGACCCTCGGCAAAGACACCGCCACCAGGCGGCTTCGACATACGCCGCTTGAATTTCTTCAGGCGACGGGAACTCGCACCCAATTTCTGCACCTTCCCCTGCCGTCCCCGCTCAACACCCTCCTCGGAACCACCCTGTTCCAGGGTCTGTCGATGCGGGACCGCTGGCATCTCCTCTCCTTCCTTGAACGCACATGGGAACAGGATCCTCCGTTGCCGAACGATCTCGACACACGAGCGGCCGACGAATGGCTCGCGAGCATCGGCCAGTCGGAACATGCCCGGCACGGTGTCTGGAACAGCCTTGCCCGCTTGTTGCTGGGGGCGGCGCTTCCGCAGGTATCCGCAGAGCTTTTCATGCGCACACTGCGACGCTGCTTTTTGACCGGTGCCCGCGCCACGAAGTTAATCATCCCGCCTCACGGACTCGATTCATTCTTGCTCACGCCGCTTCGGGCGCAGCTTGACCGGATGGGAGTCCGGTCTCGGCTGAACACGACGGCGACGCAATTGCACTTCACCCAGGATCGTGTCGCCCATGTCGAACTGGCAGACCGCACCCGGCTCACCGCCGATTGGTATGTCGCCGCGCTGCCGCACCATCGACTCACGCCACTCTTGCCGGAACGAGTCGTGACGCACTATGCCTATTTCCAGCAAATCAGCCGCCTGAGCGAGTCTCCCCTGGTGATCGTTCGCCTGCACCTTGCGCAACCGGTCGAACAGACACAACTCGTCCTTTTGGAACGCAACCGGCTTCATTGGATGATCCGGCACGCAGACGAGGAACGGCACGAGCAGGCCGCTGTGTTGTGGGCCGTCGCAGTCGATGAGCCGGGCCTGTTGCCGCAATCGAAAGACGACCTCGTTCAACTGACCCTGAAAGACATGGAGAGAGCGTTCCCCGGCGGCCCGCTTCCCAGGCTCATCGAGTCGGATATCGTTCGTCTCCCGTCGGCCATCCTGACCACCAAACCGGGTACGCAACAGTGCCGACCGCTCTCACACAGTCCGTTTACCAATTTTCTCGTCGCCGGCGCCTGGACGGACACCGGCTGGCCGGCCAGTCTGGAGTCCGCAATTCTCAGCGGCCAACGCTCCGCCGCGCTCGTTCCCGCCGACGCATCATGACTCGTCCGATGGGCGAATGGCTCACGACATCACGTTGACAACCCCTCCCACCGCGACTAAGATTTGGCCCTCCACTCGAATGGAACGCATATGTCTTCATCCCTGACCACCCTGCAGGAACTCGCCGAGTCGCTTCACAATTGCCAACGCTGCCCGCTCGCCAAGCTCGGTCGACGCCAGGTCGTCTTCGGCGTCGGCAACCCTCATGCATCCGTCATGTTCGTAGGGGAGGCACCGGGATTTCACGAGGATCAGAAGGGGGAGCCATTCGTCGGGGCAGCCGGACAATTGCTCAACGACTTGTTGGAGTCAGCGGGGCTGTCGCGCGCGGATATCTACATCGCCAATGTGATCAAATGCCGCCCGCCGAATAACCGCGACCCCGAACCTCAGGAGGTCGAGACCTGCAAACCGTTTCTCTTGCAGCAGATCGCCATGATTCGGCCGAAGCTGGTCTGTTCGCTGGGCAATTGGGCGACGCAGACACTTCTGGAGCGCAAGGTCGGGATTACGAGAGTACGCGGACAGGCGTTTTATCTGAAGGAATTCGTACTGTTTCCCCTGCTCCATCCCGCCGCAGCGCTGCACCAGGGGACCATGCTGCAGCCGTTGCGGGAGGACTTCCAGAAGCTGAGGGAGTTTCTCGACCGGCACAGTCAGCCTCCTGCGACGCAGGAGGGAGCCGCTTCGAGCACCACCGAAACGGTGCGGATCGATCCCCCCGCTACGATCGCGCAACAAATGGATTTGTTCGGGTCATAGCACGACCGCTCCGAAGAGACTGAATCAGGAACGACCGCCCGTCCGGGGCCGTCACAGCCGCCTTCAGGTGCGGGCGGGATCCTTCACGGCATCGGGAGTTGCGGCCTCATCAGCCGTGGCTTCCTCCGACGACTCCTCTTCTTCCGGAGCGCCGAACCAGGCAACCAACATTTCTTCCCACCAGGCCTCATCGATTTCAGGGCCGGGATCGACACCGAGAAACGCCACATCGTCGGCCGAAATACCTTCTCCGACCAGGTGCGGCTGAAACTTCGCGCGATCAATCACTTCCTTCGTGGCGTACCCGCCTAAGATCCAGGAATCCGGATCCGCCCGCCTGGACTTGTATGCCTTGAGGTTGAGCTTCAGGTACATAAAGACCTGCTGCTGATGATCGTCTCCGACCCCGCTCTGCGGCAGACTGAGTGTCTTTTCGATTTTTTTTCTCCAGTGCCGATCCTCGTATCGCGAGGTGATCAACTGAAGCATCGTCTTTCCCAGTTCGGCATCAAGAGACATGGTCTGTTCCCTTACTCTGTTCTGATGATTGTTCGCTTACCGGCCGTAGGTGCCGGTGAAGGATGCTTTTCCGATGGCGTTCTGATTGAGATAGTACCCGACCATCGCGCCGGAGGCCTCTTTCTTGAGCGGCAACTGATCCACCTTCAGCGCGAACACCGTGAAGATATACCGGTGCGGTTTATCTCCCGGCGGTGGACAGGGCCCGCCAAAACCAGGCTGGCCAAAATCCGTCACGCTCTGAATGCTCCCTTGAGGCACGCCGGCACTCTCCGGCTGCCCCGCTCCGGCCGGCAAGTGCGTCACGCTCGGAGCTATATTGAAGATGAGCCAGTGCCACCAACCGCTTCCCGTGGGGGCATCCGGATCATAGACTGTCACGGCAAAACTCTTCGTGTCTTTCGGCGCATGATCCCATCGCAGTTCAGGCGACAGGTTGCCACCCGTGCAGCCGAACCCGTTAAACACGTGCTCATTGCCGATCGTGCTCTGATCCTTGATCGTCGGGCTCGTTACCTGAAATTCCGCTGCCCGCCCGACCGCAGGACCCACCAGCAAGGCACAGATCATCGAGGCCATCAGTCGTCGCATCACTTACCCCCTTCGCAACCTAGCAGGATGCGGAAAAAGTCCGCCAGCGGCGTTCTCGCAAGACACTGCCGCCTCACCACCTCGGCGGCGTTCACAAACGTGACGCGCGTTATTCCGCGCGTCGTGAACCTCAGAAGCTCACCGTACAGCGCGAGTACGATTCGCCGCCTCGCTTGCTGCGGCCTTGCTGGACGGCCTTTTTTCACATCCTGCGGGTTATTGCAATACCGACACGGCGCATGAGTTGATACGTGGCGTATTGCGCAACAGTCAAGTGCTTCCGCAGCCCGCTAGTTCCCTGCCAGCGTCATCTCCGCGAGCTTCACGGTAGGGCTGGCAATCCGTCCGCGAAACACGAGATCCGTGCCGATCGTCTCGATATTCGCATACATCTGCTTCAGATTACCGGCGATGGTAATTTCTTCCACCGGGTAGGCCAACTCGCCGTTCTCAATCCAGAACCCGCTCGCCCCGCGGGAATAGTCGCCGGTAACCATATTGATGCCGAACCCGATCAGATCCGTCACATAGAGACCTTGCTTCACAGACGCCAAGATATCCTCCGGACTGGTGGTGCCCGGGACCATATAAAAATTCGTCGGCCCGGCGGAGGGACTTTCTCCGATGCTTCGCGCGGCATTTCCGGTGGAAGGCAGTCCTAACTTCTTGCCTGAATAGGTGTCCAGGATATAACTGGCCAGACGACCACGCTCGACCATCGCCTGCTTCCTGGTCGGCAGCCCCTCGCCATCGAATGGACGCGTCCCCAAGCCGCCGGGCATCCGTCCGTCGTCATAAATGGTGACAAAGTCCGGCGCGATCTGCTGGCCCAGTTGTCCGATCAGGAAGGATGCGCCTTTATACAGGGCATAGCCTGAGAGGGCACTACAGAGGTGACTGAGTAAACTCCCCGCCACTTCAGGGTCAAAGATCACCGGCACACGGCAGGTAGAGACTTTGCGCGCACCGAGCTTCCGGACCGTCCGCCTCGTCGCTTCCCGGCCGATAGCTTCCGGACTCTCCAGTTTGGCAAACGCACGATTCACCCCGTACCAGTAATCCCGCTGCATCCCGGCCGCATCCGACGCAATCGGCGAGACGGATAGGGAGAAACTACTGTTGGCATAGTGCCCCACAAACCCGTGGCTGTTTGCCAGGATGATCCGGCCGGATGACGAGTCGCACTCGCCCCCTTCGGAATTCGTGATACGCGAATCGGCGGCAAACGCAGCCCGCTCGGCACGCAGCGCCAGGTCGATCTGCTGATCCGTCTGAAGTTTCGTGGAATCGTGAATATTCAACTCAGGGAAATCGGTGGCGAACTGGCCCGGCTCCGGAAGGCCGGACACCGGATCCTCGACGACCGCTTGCGCCAAGGCACAGGTTTCACCGACGAACCGTTCCAGGGACTCGCGGGAAAAGTCGGAAGTCGATGCGCTGGCGGACCGTTGACCGAAAAAGACCCGCAGGCCGAGCCGCTTTTCACGTGCCTTCGTGAGTCGATCGACGGCGCCCATCCGGACCTGCACCGACAGGGTTTCCCCGTCGGCCACCATCACGTCCGACGCCGTCGCGCCATGTTTCGCCGCACGCGCCAGCAGATCCTGCGCGATATTCGTATAGTCCTGTTCCACAATCGCACGTGTCATGGTTATGCTTTCGTCCCACCGACGGTGATTTCGTCAATTCGAATGGTCGGCAGGCCGACGCCGACCGGCACCGACTGCCCTTCTTTTCCGCAGGTTCCGATGCCTTCGTCGAGCTTCAAATCGTGCCCCACCATCGAGACCTGCTTGAGAATATCCGGTCCGCTGCCGATCAGGGTTGCACCTTTCACCGGCTTGGTGATCTGCCCGTCTTCAATGAGGTAGGCCTCGCTGGCGGAGAACACGAACTTCCCGTTGGTGATATCGACCTGCCCGCCGCCGAACGAGACGGCGTACAGCCCCTTTTTGACCGACTTGATGATGTCCTTCGGATCTGATTCTCCGGCCAGCATGAAGGTATTCGTCATCCGCGGCAACACGACACTTTGATAACTCTCACGCCGCCCGTTACCGGTCACCGGAATACCCATCAGGCGGGCATTCAATTTGTCGGTGATGTATCCGCGCAAAATACCGCGTTCGATCAAGACGGTGCGGCTGGTGGGCGTGCCCTCGTCGTCCACATTCAGCGAGCCGCGCCGGAAGGGAAGGGTCCCGTCGTCCACGATCGTGCAGACCTCTGAAGCGACTTTCTTTCCCAGCAGATTCGAGAACGCGGAGGTTTTCTTCCGGTTAAAATCGGCCTCCAGCCCATGTCCGATCGCTTCGTGCAGCAGGATCCCCGGCCATCCCCCGCCCAACACCACCGGCATGACACCGGCCGGCGCATCGACTGCGCTCAAGTTCAGGATGGCTTCCCGCGCCGCTTCTCTGGCGAACTGCAGATATCGCTGGTCGTTCTGGAAATACTCCAGTCCGATTCGTCCTCCGCCGCCGAACGTCCCCACCTGCCGATTGCCGTTCTCTTCGGCAATACAGGTGACCTGGAGCCTCGACAAGGGTTGGATATCGCCGACCATCAGACCGTCGGACGTCGCCACCAGCATGACCTTGTATTCGGTGTTATAGGCCGCCATGACGTTCTTGATCCGGGGATCGTACCGCCTGGCTTCGGCATCGATAGCGTTGAGCAGCGTGACCCGATCGCGGGTGGCGACTTCAATATTGGCCCGGTCATGGGGATAGAGATTGCGTGCGAGGGCGGGGCGGTGGGTGACCGGAACCGGTGCCGTTCCCTGGGCGCTATTGGCGATATACCGCGCCGTATCGGCGGCAATGTTCAAATCTTTGGGGGTCAGTTCGTCGGAATAGGCAAAGCCTGTTTTTTCGCCGGCGGTTGCCCGGACGCCGACGCCCTGCCCGACACTCTTCGTGGCCCGCTTGACGATCCCCTCTTCCATGGAGACCGACTCGGACTGGCAATACTCAAAATACAGGTCCGCATAGTCGACGGTCGAGACCTTGACCCGTCCCAGCGCCTGCTCGATTTCTCGATCGGTTACCCCGAAACGCGCCAGTGCGCCGGACTCGTCATTGGACATGCATGTGCTCCTCTCGTACGGTGCGTGAGTATAACGCACTCTTTTCCGGAGGCGCAATGCAAACACGCTCGAACCATCTGCAAATACAGCGAAATTGGGAAATACTGTTTGACTTTCCTGGACCCCACCGCTAGACTCGCCTTACTTCCCCGAGGATCCACATAGTCTAAAAAAAGGTGCTCACGCCGTTCCATGAACGATTCTCGATCACGCGATATCGAGCCTGCCCCCGACTCTGATCTGCTCTCGCAACTCGAACCGGACCTGCTGCCGAAACATCTGGCCGTGATTATGGACGGCAACGGCCGCTGGGCCGAGCTACGGGGCCTCCCGCGTATTGCCGGGCACCAGGAGGGCATCAAGTCCGTGCGGGAACTGATCTCTCTTTCTCTGGAACTGGGGATCAGGGTGCTCACGATTTATGCGTTTTCGCAGGAAAATTGGAACCGGCCCGCCCAGGAAATCACCGCGTTGATGGGCCTACTGGAACATTATTTGTCCACAGAACGATCCAGCCTGGTTGAAAAAGGCGTGCGCTTTCAGACCATTGGCCGGGTCACGGCCCTGCCCCCGTCCGCTTTACAATGGGTCCGGACGACGGAGCAGGAAACCGCCCACTTGGACAAACTGATCCTCAATGTGGCCTTGAGCTATGGTGGCCGTGCGGAACTGGTCGATGCCGCGAGAGAACTCGCCCGGGCCGTGCAGAGCGGCCGGCTTTCACCGGATCAGATCGATGAACAGGCTATGCAACAGGCCCTGTACACCCATCGCCTGCCCGATCCGGACCTCCTGATCCGCACCAGCGGCGAAACGCGCATCAGCAATTTCCTGTTGTGGCAACTGGCCTATACGGAACTGTACTTCACCCCGACACTCTGGCCTGATTTCCGGCGGCGCGAAACGTTGGTCGCCCTGATCGAATACCAGCGGCGCGAACGCCGCTTCGGCCGGGTGCTCAGCAGCGTCTCCTCCTAGCTTCTCCGTGGTGAAACCAGGAGCTATTCAGTGCGAGAAGACTATGCCGCCCACAGTGGACAGGGCTCGACCACGATCTTCATCCGAAACCGTTCGTCGCGTACTGGCGGCAGCGGTGTTTCTGCCGATCTTTTATTACCTCGTCCACGACCTCGGCGCGATCGCGTTCTTCGGCCTGGCCGCGATTGCCGGCATGCTCGCAGCCGGAGAGTTTTATCGGCTCCATTTGGGACAGGCCCCTTGGCCATGGTGGTGCTGGCTGGGCGTCGGGGCGACCGGACTTTTGATCAGCAGCGCGCAGTGGCCGACCCTCGTCACCGACCGTGCGGTACTGCTCGGGACCCTGGCGATTGCGCTGTGCATGCCCCTGCTCTCAGGAAAGTCGCTGCGCGACTCACTCACGGACGGCATGGTGCTGGTCATGGGCGTGCTCTATCTCGGCCTCACACTCAGCTATCTTGTGCTCACGAGAGGGTTGCCCGACGGCGCCCTGCTGATTTTCTTCGTCTTCCTGGTCACGTGGGCCGGTGATACCGGCGCCTATGTGGCGGGAAAGTCCATGGGACGGCACGCGCTGGCGCCGGTCATCAGCCCGAAGAAAACCTACGAGGGATTGGCAGGTGGCCTCGTCCTCGCCTGCCTGATGGCCGTCGTCGCGCGTGCCTGGTTCCTACCCGCTTTCTCGCTGGTGGATTGCCTGGCGCTTGGGATGATCCTCACCATCACCGGCCTCATCGGCGACCTGGCGGAATCGGCCATGAAGCGCAGTGCGGGATTCAAAGACTCGGGGGCCCTGATCCCGGGCCATGGAGGTATGCTGGATCGCCTGGATAGCCTCTTGTTCACCGGCCCGGCCTTTTACTACTATGTCACGATCGTCAACAACGGGTGACAGATGATTGTCCCCCCGTTCTGGAGCACGCTATGAAAAACATCGTCATTCTTGGTTCGACCGGCTCGATCGGAACGAACACGCTCGATATCGTGGACCGGTTTCCGCAAGAGTTTCGCGTGGTCGGCCTGACCGCCGGCTCGAACGACGAGAAACTCGAGGCGCAGATCCGCAAGTTCCGTCCTGCCTTCGCGGCGCTCGCCAACGAGGCGGCGGCGGCAAGATTGCGTGATCGATGCGCCGACCTCCCCGTCAAGATCCTTGCGGGCAACGAAGGCGTGGCCGAAGTGGCGCAGTCGCAGGAAGCTGAATTGGTCATTTCCGCCATCGTCGGCGGCGCAGGGCTGCTCCCGACGCTGGCGGCCATTCGAGCCGGCAAACAGATCGCGCTCGCCAACAAAGAGCCGATGGTCATGGCCGGCGCATTGATGCAGGCAGAAGCCAAGAAACATCACGTCCGCATTTTCCCCATCGACAGCGAACACAGCGCCATCTTCCAGTCGCTCGAAGGACACCGGCGCGAGGACGTCAAACGTATCATTCTCACCGCCTCCGGCGGCCCGCTCTGGGGCTTCTCCCGCGAGCAACTTCAAGACGTCAGTCCCGAGCGCGCCCTGCAGCACCCGAACTGGAAAATGGGCTCCAAGATCACGATCGACTCGGCCACACTGATGAACAAAGGACTGGAAGTCATTGAGGCGCGCTGGCTCTTCGATATTCCGGAGACGCAGATCGAGGTCCTGGTGCACCGCGAGAGCATCATCCATTCTCTGGTAGAATACACAGACCGGTCGGTGATTGCGCAGCTGGGCCTTCCCGACATGCGAACACCGATTTCTTATGCCATGCGGTATCCTGAACGGATGCCGTTAGACCTTCCCTCGCTCGATCTGACGGAGATCAGCACCTTAACGTTTTTCAAGCCCGACCATGCTCGATTCCCCTGTTTGCAGCTCGGTTATGAGGCGTTACGGATCGGCGGAACCATGCCGGCCACGATGAATGCCGCCAACGAAGTGGCCGTGGAAGCATTCCTTCAGAACGGAATTCGTTTTCTCGATATTCCGGAGATTATTCGGAGTACAATGGAGTCTCATGCGCCGCGTCCGATCGACGGCCTCGACGATGCGCTGGAAGCCGATCGCTGGGCTCGCGACAAAGCCGAGTCTCTTGTGCATGCCTTGACGCGGTAATACCCTGAACCCAAGGAGTGTTGTTGTGGGAACAGCCTTTGCCTGGTCTCCTGATGTGGTGTCGCTTCTGACCCACTGGGCGCTTCCGTTCCTGGTGGTGTTGGGCGTCCTCGTCGCCTTTCACGAAATGGGACATTTTCTCGCTGCGCGCTGGGTCGGGGTGAAAGTCCTGAAGTTTTCGCTCGGGTTTGGGCCGAAGATTTTCGGGCGCCAGATCGGAGAAACGGAATATCTGTTGTCGGTCGTGCCCCTGGGCGGATATGTGAAGCTCTTCGGCGAAGACGAGCACGAAACCCTGACGCCGGAAGACAAGAAACGGGCGTTTGTCCATCAGTCGCTGTGGGGCAAGACACTCATCGTCGCTGCCGGTCCAATCTTCAACTTTATCCTCGCCTATCTCATTTACACCGCCTATATCGGACTGGGCTATACGCTGCCGGTCCCAAGCTTCAAGGACATCATTCCTGAAGTCGAAGCCGTACTCCCTGGATCACCTGCCGACCAAGCCGGCCTGAAGCCTGGCGACCGGGTCATCCGGGTGAACGAAAAAGAAATCTCGACCAACGCCGAACTCCTGAAATACATTTCCCAAAGCAACGGGAAACAACTCACGTTGGACCTGACTCGCGGGGAACAGGTCAAGACGGTGCTGGTCACACCAAGCAAAACGACCGTGCAGGACAACGGCAAAGCCACGACCATCTTCCAGCTTGGCATTGAAGAGCGGGCGCCGGTCATCACGGCCGTGATCCCGGGGTCTCGCGCACAGGCTGCAGGCCTATCGGCTGGCGACCGGGTCGTCCGCATCGACGGACACGACATCTTCACCTGGTCGCAGATGACCTCCCTCGTGCGGGAAAGCCCGAATCGCGCGCTTCAGTTTGATATTCAACGGGGCGGCACCACCCAAACGCTCTCCGTCACGCCGATGGGCGAAAAGGCCACCGTAGAGGGAAAGCCGGCCGAAGTCGGGAAAATCGGCATTTCGGCCCAAAACCAAACTATTCTCCAGACGAACGATCCGCTCAAAGCCCCGTGGCTTGGTGCCCAGGCCACCTGGGGATGGACCGAACTGACGGTGGTGGGCATCTACAAAATCATCACGGGGGACATCTCCCGCAAGAACATCGGCGGGCCGCTCACGATCGCCAAAACCGCAGGGGACGCCGCTGAACAGGGCACCTCCAGCCTGGTGTTCTTGATGGCTATGCTCAGCATCAATCTGGGCGTGCTCAATCTCCTACCCATCCCCATTCTGGACGGCGGGCACCTGCTGTTCTTTTTTATTGAGGCCATTCGTAGAAAACCACTTGAAGATCGGCAGCGAGAACTGGCACAACAGGTGGGCCTGGTTCTCCTGGTCGGCATCATGATTTTTGCGTTCTGGAATGATATTGAGCGGCTGATTTCCCCATAAACCCACATGCGCGTTTCCGAAACCCTTATCCCCACATTGCGAGAAGATCCAGGCGAGGCTGAAACGGTCAGCCATCGCCTCATGCTGCGCGCCGGCCTGATCCGGAAGGTCGCGGCCGGAATCTACACCTATCTCCCGCTGGGCCTGCGAGTGCTCCGTAAAATCGAACGCATCGTTCGCGAAGAGATGAATCGGGCGGGAGCGCAGGAACTGCTCATGCCCGTCGCCTCTCCGGCGGAGCTGTGGCGAGAAACCGGACGCTGGGACTTCTATGGCAAGGAGCTGCTCCGGTTCAAGGACCGGCACGAGCGCGATTTCTGCCTCGGGCCGACACACGAGGAAGTGATCACCGATCTCTTCCGCCGGGAAGTTCGCTCCTACCGGCAGATGCCGTTGAATTTCTATCAGATCCAGACCAAATTCCGCGACGAGATCCGTCCACGCTTTGGATTGATGCGCGGCCGCGAATTCATCATGAAAGATGCGTACAGCTTCGACCGGGATGAAGCCGGAGCCAGACTGAATTATCAAAAAATGTACGACGCGTACAACCGCATCTTCACGCGCTGCGGCCTTACCTTCCGTCCTGTGGAAGCCGACACCGGGTTGATCGGTGGCACCTCTTCGCATGAGTTCATGGTGCTGGCGGAGACCGGCGAGGAGACGATCGTCTATAGCGAAGACGGCACGTACGCCGCCAACGTCGAACGTGCCGAAGTCCTCCCTCCGGATACCGCTGACACTTCGGCTCACCGCCCGCTTACGCCGGTCTCAACCCCGAACCGACGAACCGTGGAGGAAGTCACTGCCTTCCTGAAAATTGAGCCACGACAACTGGTCAAGACGCTGCTCTATAGCACGGGCAAAGAGACGGTCGCCGTCCTGGTCCGCGGCGATCATGATGTGAATGAGATCAAGGTCAAACGCCTCTTGGGTGTGCCGGAGATTGAGCTGCTGAAACCCGAGTTGGTTCCCGGCCTCACGGGCGCGCCGGTCGGATTCGTTGGGCCGGTGGGATTGAAGCAGGTCCGCATCATGGGCGACTGGGCCGTGAAGGCCATGGCCAACTTCGTCGTCGGAGCCAACCAGGCCGACACCCATTTCGTAGACGCCAACTGGGAGCGAGACTTCAAGGTGGATCAGTTTGCCGATCTCCGCAATGCACGCGCCGGTGATTGTTCACCCCGCAAGGACGGCACGCTGAAGACGGCCAAGGGCATCGAAGTCGGCCATGTCTTTATGTTGGGGACAAAGTACAGCCAGGCGATGAAGGCCACCTTCCTGGATGCGCAGGGACAGGAACAGCTGGCGGTCATGGGCTGTTACGGAATCGGCGTGAGCCGAACCGCTGCGGCTTCGGTTGAGCAGAATCACGATGCGAAAGGCATCAAGTGGCCGGTTCCCATCGCGCCCTTCCATGTCACCCTGTTGCCGCTCAGCCAGTCTCAACCAGTCACGCAGTTAGCCGAGACCCTCTATCGCGCCATGCAGGAGGCCGGTATCGAAGTCTTGTGGGACGACCGTGACGAGCGGGCCGGGGTCAAGTTCAACGACGCCGATCTGATCGGTGCCCCCTATCATTTGGTCATCGGGGAGAAAGGGTTGGCGCAAGGTCAGGTCGAGCTCAAACTTCGTCATACCGGCGAGACTCAAAAAGTCGCTCCCGACCAGGTGGTCTCCCTGCTGTCCTCATTCCTGAAAGCCGCTTCCTAGCTCCATCAGCCGGTTCAATCGTTCACTCCCCCCGACAGAACTTCACTCCTGCGGATACGTCCTCACACGACCGGCAGAACCGGTTTGGGAAAGTGTCTTTTACTTGCCTTGACTGCGCGTTGCGATACACTGACTCACACGGAAGAAGCCCGGCGTTCGGATCCCGGTCGACACCGCAACCGCCCTCTGCGCAAGCGTTTTGGAGACAACTTGATGCAGCCCAAACCCCCGCTGCCCGGTCTAGGCGACGCGACTCTCAAATCCGGCAACGCGGAAAACGTCAAGCGGATCAGCGGGCAAATTCTCGCCGCGGCCGATGTCGACCAGATCTTGCTGGATCTGCGCCATGAAATCTTGAGCTGTTTCGACGCGGAAGATCTCACGCTCTTTGTGGTGGACTCGGAAAAGAAAGAGATCTTCTCCAAAATTCCCCATCTCGATACCGTTCAGGAAGTCCGCACCCCGATCACCGAACAGAGTCTTGCCGGGTTCTGTGCCAAATACCTTCGCCCCGTCAATGTCGGCGACGCCTACAGTCCGGTCGAACTGAGTGCGATCCACCCCTCGCTCACCCACGATGCCTCCTACGACAAAAACACGGGCTTCAAAACCAAACAGGTGCTCACCTATCCCGTCGTCGCCGAGAACAAATATCTCATGGGTGTCATCCAGCTGCTCAACAAGAAGAGCGGCGGACGGTTCACGCGCAAAGACGAGGAATGTGTCGCCGAGATCGCCAAGGCATTAGGCACGGCCTTTTACGCACTCAGGAAGACGTCGAAAAAACCTCCCTCGAAATTCGACTATCTGCTGACCAACGGAAAAGTTTCGCAACACGATTTGGACAATGCGCTCGCGGAGGCAAAAAAGGGGACCACCGACATCGAGTCGCTGCTCATCGAAAAATATAAAGTGCCCAAATCGGAACTCGGCAAGTCGCTCGCCAATTTTCACAAATGCCCCTACATCGAATACAACGAGCGGACAATCGTCGATATCGAACTGCTCAAAAACCTCAATGTCGACTACCTCAAGAAAAATCACTGGATGCCGCTCAAGCGGGACCGCGCAGCGATTGAAATTCTGACCGACGATCCCGGCGATCTGGATCGCGTCCAGGACATCAAACGCACCTTCCCCGGCCTGAACATCCGCTTTGCGGTCAGTCTTCGTCGCGATATCTCCCTCTTCCTTGCGAGCACGACCGGGACTCCGGAGATCACCAACAAGATGAATGAGAATGTGTCCGACATTCTCGGCGAACTGGTGAACGAATCCCAACTTGAGGCTCAGGAAGACGCCTCCAGCGCAGGGCTCGACGAGAACGACAACGCCATCGTGCGCCTGGCCAATCAGATCATCGCCGACGCTTTCCGGCAAGGCACCTCCGATATTCACATCGAACCCTATGGTGAAAAGCGCGATACCCTCGTGCGGTTCCGGGTCGACGGCGACTGCTTCGAGTACATGAAAATTCCACCGAGCTATCGCCGCGCCATCGTCTCCCGGCTCAAGATCATGGCGAGTCTCGACATCGCGGAACGGCGAAAACCGCAGGACGGAAAGATCAAATTCAAGATCGGCGAGAACAAGGAAATCGAGCTGCGTGTCGCCACCATCCCAACCGCCGGCTACAACGAAGACGTGGTCATGCGTATTCTGGCTGCGAGCGAACCGCTGCCGGTGGACAAGATGGGATTTTCGGAGCGGAATCTGCGCGAAATCAAAAGTATCGCGGAAAAGCCGTATGGCATCATTCTCTGCGTGGGACCGACCGGATCAGGCAAAACCACCACGCTGCACTCGGTGCTGGGTTACATCAATACACCGGACATCAAGATCTGGACGGCGGAAGACCCCGTCGAAATCACACAATACGGACTTCGTCAGGTGCAGGTGCATTCCAAGATCGGCTTCACGTTCGCTGCCGCAATGCGCGCGTTTCTCCGGGCCGATCCGGATGTCATCATGGTCGGAGAAATGCGGGACAAAGAAACTGCGGACACGGGCATCGAGGCCTCGCTGACCGGTCACTTGGTCCTCAGCACCTTGCACACCAACAGCGCGGTGGAAACCATCACCCGCCTGCTCGACATGGGCTGCGACTCGTTCAGCTTCGCCGACGCCATGCTGGGAGTGCTCGCCCAACGTTTGGCGCGACGGATCTGCAAAGACTGCAAGGAAGCGTATCAGCCCTCGAAGGAAGAGTATGAAGAACTGCGGTTGGGATATGGCCCTGACTACTGGGACACGCTGGGCGTGACATTCGACGCCAACTTCAGGCTCTATCGAGGCAAGGGCTGCGACACCTGCAATCGGACAGGGCTGAAGGGCCGCGTGGCGCTACACGAACTGCTTCTGGGCACAGATCAAATGAAGAAGTTGATTCAAAACAAAGCGAAAACCGACGAAATGCTGAAGGCCGGCATGGCGGAGGGCATGACGACTCTGGTCCAGGACGGGATCCAGAAAGTGCTGCAAGGCCACACGACCTACAAAGAAGTCAAAGCCGTCGCCATTAAGTAACATCGGCGGACGACAACCGGAGCGTACGCTATCGCCCGGAACGGGAACCGGTCAGACGGATCAGCTCCTTCTCCAGCCGAGCAACCTCCTCAACCAGCCCCAATCTCCTCGCACAGTCCAACGCAAAGGTGATCGCCGCAATCGCCTGAGCCTGATTCCCTTGCGCCAGATAACTACGGTAGGCCCGCTCGGAATAGGCCAGCCCACGATCGGGAAATCCCCGCCGTTCTGCAACCCGGCCTAGCCGCAGAAGATCGGCAGCAATCTCCGCCCGGCGCTCCGCAGTCTTGTCCAACTCCAGAGCGCGCTCAAATTCCCGTTCCGCGACTTCGTACTCGCGGCGCTCCTCCGCCAGAATCCCCAGGTTCACATGATTGCTGGCCTCGGCAGCGGGGTGCCCCGCGGCCTGATTCAGGGCCATCGCCTGCCGGAACAATTGTTCTGCCTGTCCGACATCACCGGTCGCCTGCCGGATCAGTCCGAAATTATTCCGGAGCATCGCTTCGGTACGCTGGTCTGCTGCCCGCTGAAGGAGATCCAGCGCCTGTTGATAGCGCCGGTCTGCCTCCTCAGTCCGCCCCTCTTGATATTCTGCCGCCCCCAACGATGCGAGACCAGCGATCAAGAGGTCCGTCTCTCCGAATTGTTGCGCCAGGGAGACGGCCCGCCCATGAAGCTGGATCGCCTCACGCCCGGCCCCACGGCCAAGCGCAACAGACCCAAGATCGTTCAAGGCCCCGACGAGCCCTTTCATATCATCCAGACTTTCGGCCAGCCGGCGAGCCTCTTCATAGGCCTCCCCGGCACGGGCCAAGTCCCCCCGGATCATCCAACGATCTCCTTGCATGCGCAGGGACTCGACCTGAGTGCTTAGAGGCCTGGGCGCGGGAACGGAAGGCGGTGGCGGCGTAGCGGCGCACCCGAGCAGGAGAGACAATATCACCCCCCAGAAACCCGAGGAACATCCATGCCGCTTCACAATCATCGACGCAGGTGATCTCCGCGCAAACTCGGGGGAGCCGTGGGTGACAAGGCGGTCTCCGGCTTCGGCGCCGGCCCGGCGTTCTGCGCGAATCGGTTAAAGGGAAAGGTCTGCTTTGCGCCACGCACCAGGATGGAGACGTCTGCCAGCGTAGTTTCCGCCGTGTGAACGACCGGCAGCAGCTCATGGCTCACCTCCTCCACGGAATCGGAGAGGCGCTTCACACTGGTGAGTGTGGATTGAGCACTGTCCAAGATAGCCGGCAAGCGACTGGTCGTCCGCTGCATGTCTGCCGTGACACGATCCACCACCGCCAGCGTGCGCTGAACTGAGCCGGTCATGGCGGGAAGCGCAGTCGCCGTTTGCTCGACCGAGGCGATGGTGCGTTGGACGGATGCCACGACCGCCGGCAAATCCTGCGTCGCCACCGCCACCTGCTCCAGAGCTTTGCCGCCGGCTTTCAACCCGCCCTGCAGATCCTGCGTAATGGTTTCGACACGCAGCAACGTCTGCTTCACTGCCATCAGCACCGGTTCAACCTCATTGAGCAGGTCCCCGATATCTCTCGGCTCAACCGCGCGAATGATCGCGCCATCGGTCAACACGGGGCTGCTGGCGGTACCCGCCCCGATCTCGACTTGGGTCTGGCCGACCACGACACCGCTCTTGGTAATATGCAGTTCCGAATTGCCCTTCACCATGTCCTGGTAGCGGGCCGACAGTTGCAGCGTCAGATCGACCGTCCCGCGATCGTTGAGATCCACCTGCTTCACCCGCCCGACCCGAATCCCCGATACGACAACCGGCGCGCCCGGCTCGAGACCGTACGACTTGCTGAGGCTGGCCAGCAAGTGGTACTTCGGCTCGAAGAGATGTTCCGTCTTCGACATCCAGAAGCCGGCCACCGCCAGGATCAGGACGGGAATCAGCACGAATGTGCCGACAATCTGAGCCAACCGCCCGCTGGATAAGCGATGTGAATAGTGCATCCCCCCACCCCTCAGTCTTGCTGGACCGCCTCGGCAGAACGCGGTCTATTCCACATACTTTCTGAGCATCTCAGGAACGGTGCGGGCCACCGTATCACGGGCCCCATCGGCTTCCACGCGGCCGTCGCGAAGCACGACCAGACGATCCGCCCCCTCGATAAACGGAGAAAAGGCACGTAAGGCTGCGACCACGGTCAGCGGATGGTGAGCCCGACGTTCTTCGACGCAGGCCTTGAGCGCCAACACCATCTCGGCATCCAGGCCGGCCACGGGATCGTCCAGGAGCAGCACCTCGGGGTCCAACATCAAAGCCCGCGCAATGGCCGCTCTACGTACTTCGCCTTGATTGAGCTCGGCAGGAAACCGGTCTCGCATCGGCGCGACGCCCAGTCGTTCCAGCTGCGCCATCACGGCTTGCTCCCGACTCCGCTCCGGCATCGCTCCATGATGGTACCGGAGCGGCAGAAGCACGTTATGAAAGAGGGTCATATTGCTCAACAACCCCGGCTGTTGCAGCACAGTCCCCACTCGAAGCCGCACGGGAGTCTGCTCACTCTCCGAGGTATCGTTCCACTCATGCCCCAGCAGAACCACCCGACCGGCTTCCGGTCGCACCAACCCCGCTGCCAGCTCGATCACCAGGCTTTTCCCCGAGCGGCTCGGCCCCACCAGCACGACGAACTCGTCCGCGGCAATCCTCAGATCGACATCGAGAACATGAGGACTGCCCGCCATCGGCGTCCGGACCTGCTCCAGAACGAGGGCTGCCTCATTCATAGGTACAACGGCACCGTGACGACGACATCGATCAGCAGACAGAGGACAAATGAATTGATCATCGCCCGGGTCGTTTGCTGCGGCACTTCGGTAAAGGAGGACCGGACAGCCAGGCCATGGTAACAACAGATGGCCGCCACGGCCGACCCGAATGACAATCCTTTGATGGCCGTCATCAGGACATCCGTCGTCGACAACGCCTTCGTGATGCTCTCGACGAACGCATAAAACGGAATGGTCAGTTGCGCGTCGGCGATGAGATAGCCCCCCAACACCGCCACCACATCGAAATACAGCGTCAAACAGAGCATCGAGAGGACCATGCCGACCATACGAGGCATAATGACAAATCGGCTGATGGAAATCCCCATGAGCCGAAGCGCCACCACCTCGCGTGTCACGGACATGTTGCCCAACTCCGTCGCGATGGCCGTTCCTGACCGCCCGACCACAATGAACGCCGTAATCAACGGGCCCAGTTCGCGAATGACGGTCACGACGATGATGCTCCCCACCAGGCCACCGGCCCCGAGCCTCGGAAGCTGTGTCCCGGCCTGCGTGACGATGATGATGCCGAGCAGGAGCGCGATAACGGTCGTCACGGGCAACGCATCGACCCCCGTGAACAGAATCTGCCTGACGAGTACCCGCCGCGTCTCCCCACGGCCTTGGCGTGTGGGGAGCACGAGGTCCAGCACGGCTTGCGTAAAGAGTGCCGCCAGCGCCGCCAGATACGTATACCCCGCGATGGCCTTACGCCCCACCCACTCGATCATGCGTTGTGAGCCGCCTTTTTCATGGAGCAACACCGTCGGGCCGAGGCGATATTCATGTGGGATCCCGCGAAATTGTAGGGGAAGGATCGGAAACAAAGCAATGAGTCGCCCTGCCGGCGACGTCTCGAAACGGCGCGAGTGAGAGGAACGGCCATGTGGGCTGGTCAGCGTGGACAAATAACGGCGGAGCAACAGCAGGAAGGAAGAACGTTGTACGAGGCCTATGACAACGGCCTGGCCTTGATGACGAACTGCTGGATGCGCTGGAGTTGGGCAGGGCGCATCGCCAGAAACTCCACACCGAACTCCCCGCCTCGCGCCCATCGAACCACGGCTTCATCCACTCGGACCGGCCATTCATGCCCATCCGACAGAAATAAAGCCACCTTCATATGAAGTCCCGGTGACATCCTGTTATCCGACTTGGCCATACAGCCGGTCGAAGAGACATCCAACACCTCCGCCTCCCCATCCACCTCATCCTCCCCGGTAAATTCCAATCGGCAATCGGCTGCGACCCGACGAGATTTTCGCGGCGTTTTCGTCTGTTCCACACAAACTCCTTTCTCAGCACACCACCCCCCAGCCTCATCGGCCCCGATACCGGCCCTATTCGGGACCGGTGGATGCGAGAAACTGGCGGATCCGATTGAATTCGGTTGTCCCCATGGAGACAAATTCCACACCAAAATGTAGATCCCGACCCCATCGCACCAGGGCCAGATCTATGGTGGTCGGGCACAGTTCCCCCGGAAGGAGGATGATCAACGACATCGCATCTCCCACAGTCACACCCGCGTCGCTGCTGATTTTGCAACCACCGGCGGACAGGTTGATGACGACGCCTTCACCTTCCGCATCACCGTTAAAACTGATGGTCGGAGCAAAGGGTGCGAACGAGAGCAGGCATGCCGGGGGCACAACACACCGCTGGTGTTGCCGGAGTTCAATGCGCGCAGAAGAGAGGTTGTTGGATTGATCCATGGCGGAGCGGATGGTGCGATCGTGCACGATATTCAGCCAGGATCAGTATATCGCAAGGAGCGGGAGACGCCGAATACTTCTCATCATTTTGCGGAGCCCAAGTCGAATACACACGACCGCGCTACCACGTCGATGGAACGCCACTTAGCGTCGATAGATCGGCGGCTCACCGGGAGGACGGCTTTTGAAGCGGCGATGCTGCCAGAAATATTGCTCCGGAACTCGACGGACCGCACCTTCGATCAGCCGATTGATACGTGTGGCATCCTCCACCATTTCACCGGACGGAAAGTGCTCGAGCGCCGGCCCCACTTCAATGTCATAACCGGATCCGTCCGCTCTTCGATAATAAAAGCAGGGGACCACCGCGGCACCGCTGACCTTCGCCAACCGCGACGTGGCCGTCAGGGATGCGGCCTGTACACCGAAAAACGGGGCAAAGACGCTGCGCTTGGAGCCTGCATCGATATCGGGGGCATACCACACCACCTGGTTCCTGGCTAAGGCTCGCAGGATCCCCCGCATATCCCGGTGCTGAATCAACTCGGAATAGTACCGGCTCCGGCATCGATTCGCGACGGTTTCGGCGACCACATCGTTCTGTGGCCGGTAGACGATCGCCACCGGCTGCTCCAGCGCCATAAACCGACCGGCCAGTTCCGCCGCATGCAAATGGGCGCCGCAGAGCAACACGCCTCGTCCCTGACGGAGTGCCTCGCGGATATGCTCCAATCCCTTGATGGTGCACTCGCAATAGGTGCGAGGATCCTTCGCCCACCAGGCCATCGCGATCTCCAGCACCCCCATTCCCATGGACTCGAAGCAATGGAGCGCGACCTGGTTACGCTCAACCGGTTCCTGTCGGGGAAAACACACGGCCAAGTTCACCCGGACGATATCGCGCCGCTTGGTCAATAAACCATGCAGCAGACGCCCGCATTGCCGTCCGAATGCAAGTTGCCAGCGGTAGGGAAACAGGGCCAGCAGGCGAAACAATCCGAGACCGACCCATGTCGGCCAATACAGCGGATGGTAGGAACTATGCGGGCGCTGCCGCTTCTTTCGTGTGTTCGTACTGGACATGGCCGAATGGGGAAGCCATTGTAGGGAAACGGAGCGGCGAGCGCAATCTCGAAGCGATGCGGGGAATCGCCACAACGGGAGCTGGCGAGGAGCAAGCGGTTGGGACTGACGCACCAGGGCCGCAATGCCGGCCCGATAGAGGCTATGCGCAGTTCTGTGCGCCTTCGCGCTACTGCGCCGGACAGATCCCCGTAACGTGCGGTTATGCCCCCGGCTTCGTCGCGATGGTAATGAACTTTCGCAAGCGCATCTCGGCCACTGGTGACAGATCGACAAACTCTAATCCGTACACCTGCTCTTTCTCCCAGCGCACCGTCGCTTCCTCCACCGTCATCGGCGACACCTGATTGGGCAAAGCAAGCGTCACCGAGACCCTGTCGCCGCGCTGAATACCGGACTCACTCATCACTTTGGCCCCTCGCATCGACACATCGAACACGACCCCGATGCCGTCCCCCCCGCGCCCAAGCCATTTAGCCAAGCCAAGGCGGGAAAAGGAACAGACGAACGGTGCCGAGACGCGCAAACGAGGATGCTGCCGCAAATCGACGGAGAACTGTCCCTGTCCCGTAGTGCCATCCATACGTACCCTCCCGTATGTAATATGGCCACTGTATCGCACCTGCGCCGGTTCGAAAAATAAATTAAGAAAACCAACCGGACGCAACGGAACAAAAAGAGACGGTGCCGGAAGTGACCTGACCGATCGCCACCTTCCCGACACCTCTCCTCCACCCGCCCCAAGCCGGAGGCGACTACCGGTGCTGGCCGCGTTGCCGAATCATTTCGGAGCAGGTTTGCGAGAGTTCCGCGGCATGCGCCTTCAAGCACTGAGCGATTCGCCCTTCTCCCGCTTTGACGCCCGGGCAGAGTTGTTTCACATCCTCGGCGCAGGCCTTTCGCATGCGATGGCCCCCAAAGCCTTTTTCCTTAGCCCCTGCTCCAGGACTGCCGGAAGACTCGGGCGGAACAGCGGATTGGTCCTGGCCAGCTGCCGTTGCTGGATCGGATGCCGACCAGGCGGGTTCATAGAAGCCAAACAGCTCGACCGCCAGTCCGCTCAAGACCACAATCCCCATCGCCTTTCTTAGAACCCCACAATCAACCCGCATACTCCCCCCTTTCGAAAATAAATGATCGCACTCGGGCCGCTCTCCTTCCGCACCCACGATGACTGCGTGCGGAGCCTGTTACCGACACAGTGACTCAACGCCTCCGCAGGAAAACGGTTGACGGTCCCCCTCGTCCACCGCTACCCCAGGCAGGAACGGCCGCAACACATCTGCGACGCATCGACCCTACGGCGCCCACCAGACACTTGCGAAAACCCGCACGCTTGACTATTGTAGCGGGATGCAACAAATCGCCCCGAGTTCGGTTCCAACCGACATTGTCCATCGTGTTCACCATAAGTTCTGGACCTATCTCCTATTCTGGTCAGTCGTCGCAGGTTCAATGATCGCGGTGCCTGGCTATGGACTGGTCTACGGCTACTCCTGGCTGGATTGGACGATGTTCGCCATCCTCTATGTGGTGACTGGACTGGGGATCACTGTGGGCTACCACCGGTTGCTGACCCATCGCAGTTTCGAATGTCCCGACTGGGTGAAGGGCTGTCTATTGGTGGCGGGGGGTTGGGCGCTCCAGAACTCCGGCGCGAAATGGACAGCCGATCATTTGCGACACCATGCGCACTGCGACGATCCGGCCGATCCCTATAACGCCAAACGGGGGTTCTGGTACAGCCACTGCGGCTGGCTGCTCGATCCGGTGCCATGCAACGATGAACGATTCGGCTCCCGCGTCATGCAGGACCGGGTCGCGATGTGGCAACACCGCTACTATGCGGCGATCGTCCTCGTCGGCCTGGCTCTCCCCTTTGTCGTAGGCTTCCTGCATAACGGCTGGAAGGGCGGAATCGGTGGCTTCATGCTGGCCGGCGTCGGACGCACCTTTGCCGTACTGAACTCCACCTTCTGCATCAACTCAGTCTGCCACCTGTGGGGCGAGCAGCCCTACGGTACAGCCGATTCCAGTCGCAACTCCTGGTTTGTCTCACTGCTGACCTTCGGCGAGGGGTACCACAACTATCACCACACCTATCCGAGCGACTATCGCAACGGGCCGCTGTGGTACAACTTTGACCCGTCAAAGTGGTTGATCTACACCTTATGGAAGTTAGGACTCGCCTCCTCGCTCCGGACGGCCTCTTCCGGTCACTAAACCGCACCCATTGTGTGCCACGACAAGGAACGACGGGATCACCACCACAGAGATCAGGCCGGAGGCGCGTGGGCCCTCTCCGTGCAGCGATCGACCGCATCCGACCGATACAAACTATTTTTTCCCTGTCCATGAATCGTGTAGCAATCCCCCTATTCATCTGTTAGGATGCAGTGTGATCTCATGACGGGCCGCATGAGAATCATGGTTCCGGATGGCTCATCACCGATGTTGTTTGTTACCGAGAAGTTGATCGGAAGTCAGACCCAAGTCGCCTCAATCATCGCGTCTTCGGCCCGCTCATTCCCCTCATATGTCTGTTCTCGTGTCGCCGACAATGTCACTATTCAAAAGGAGAGACCCCTATGGGTACTAAATTGTATGTCGGCGGACTGCCGTATGCTGCAACTGAATCGCAACTGAGCAACTTGTTTTCCACTCACGGCACCGTTGAATCGGCGCGCGTGATCACGGACAAGTTCACCGGACAATCGCGCGGCTTCGGCTTCGTGGAAATGTCCACGGCAGAAGAAGCGAAGGCAGCCATCACGGCGTTGAACGGCTCGGACATGGATGGCCGGCAGCTCACCGTCAATGAAGCGAAGCCGCAAGAAGCTCGCTCCGGTGGCGGCGGCGGGGGTGGACGGTTCGGCGGCGGTGAAAACCGTGGCGGACGCAGCCGCTTCTAAGAAGTGACGAGATTCGTCTCGTCTCCGAAGGGGCGCTTCAACTGAAGCGCCCCTTCTTTTTTGCCCTGCGTCTGGTGAGACTACTGCTCGTCCGGCTTTCCCCGCAACGATTTCAGACGCGCCCGCTTGGTCTTGCTGTCCAGCCTTCTTTGGGTCGATCCCTTCGTCGGCTTTGTCGGACGACGCGGCAGACGCAGCACCGCCACTGACTGAATCAATTCCTGCAGACGATCCAACGCCAACGCACGGTTGCGCTCCTGGCTCCGTGAGTCCTGCGCCTTAATAATAATGGTGCCGTCACGCGAGATTCTATGGTCCCGCAAGGCCAGCAGTCGCTCTTTGTAGAACGGCGGAAGGGAAGACGCGAGAATATTGAATCGAAGATGGATCGCGGAGGAAACCTTATTGACATGCTGCCCGCCTGCGCCTTGCGCCCGCACAGCGGTCAATTCGATCTCCTCGTCCGGAATGGTCACATGCGTTGAAATAGACAACATAGCGGTGAGGTCCTGCGCCCGACAGTGAAGAGAACGTACTTGGGAGACAGGGCGGGAGTCAATCACGTGAGCACACCACACCTTGTTCGCAGGCGGCAATTCACCGATGAGACGCCCCTATCTGCCGGATGGAACTGTATCCGTGAACAGGGTATGATACTAAGGTCTTTTCCCTTGAAACCCCTGACACAAGAGTGCGATGGAACCTGCGCTGAACAACGCGCCCTCCAAGGTTGGCTTGGTATCAGACAGAAGCAGATCGACCCAAGGGGGCCTCCCGCTGGTCCTGCTTCTCTGTTTTGTCATCGCTACTGCACTGGGACTCTATGCGTTGTCGTTCCTGCGAACGGTGCTGGTCTCAGAACGGGGACGAGAATTGGCCATGAATGCCGCCGCAGTCGCGGATGCGCTCGACCGCGTCATGTTCGAACGGTTCGGCGATATCCAGCTGTTTGCGAATGACGGCATACTCCGAGACGGCACCTCGCCTGAAAAGACCGCCCGGCTCCTGGCATACAAACAACTCTATCAATATTACTCCTGGCTGGGGGTCGCCGATGAGAACGGACAACTCACGGCTGCCACCGACGCGCTGCCCGCGCAGGGCACGCAAGGCTTGAACCCCGAGTCGTTCGAGTTGGTGCGCAGGACAGGGAAGGTTCACTTCGAAGACATGCGACCCTCCCCGGCATCGCAGAGAAAGATGGCGATCGGATTCACGGCACCTATCTATGGTCCCAAAGGAGAGTTTCGTGGGGTAGTGGTCACACGAGTGCCGTTTGAGAATCTTCAGTCGATTTTCGAGCAGGAAGGCAGACTGCGATACGGAGAGTTGGCCTACGACTGGCTGCTGCTCGACCGAGAAGGGACGGTCCTCAGCGAGAAACATCGCCCCTCGAATCTGAACGGCAATCCGGTAAAGATAGATTTGCCTTCGCAAGCCCAAGCCGTCATTCATCGAGATCACCTCGGTTTCGTGCAAGAAACCCATCGCCGGGGAGGAAACGCAGTCGTCACCGGCTATGCCTGGACCAGAGGGTATGCCAACTTTCCCGGATTCGACTGGCTGGTCTTGTTTCGCTTGGACCGCGATCAGGTCTATGCCCCGATCGATCGACTGATCTGGATGGTGGGAGGGATTGGATTGCTGGTCATCCTCCCCCTCACCGGCTACGGCATCTGGGTCTCGTGGGAACTGGGACGCGAGAAGAATGACCTGGTCGAGGCCCGGCAAAAGTTGGAGGAGTCCGTAGCGGAATTAGGCCGCTCCAATGCCGACCTCCAACAATTCGCCTATGTGGCGTCGCACGACTTGCAGGAGCCCCTCCGCATGGTAAGCAGCTACACGCAGCTCATTGCGAGGCGCTACAAGGGAAAACTCGATGCGGATGCGGATGAATTTATCGCCTTTGCCGTGGACGGCGCCAACCGCATGCAACGGCTCATCCTGGACCTCTTGGCCTATTCGCGAGTCAATACGGCAGGCCGACAATTCGAACCGACAGCCATGGAGACGGTTCTAAAGGCTGCGCTGAACAATCTCACCAACGCCGTCAAGGAAAGCCAGGCCGTCATCACCCATGACCCGTTGCCGGCGGTGATGGGCGATGACAAACAATTGGCGCAATTGTTCCAGAATCTGCTGAGCAATGCCGTCAAATTCGGCGGGGCACAACCGCCGCGCATACACATCTCCGCGAAACAAACCGATGGTGAATGGTTGTTTTCCGTTCGCGATCATGGCATCGGACTCGACCCACAATATGTGGATCGGATTTTTGTCATTTTCCAGCGGCTCCACACGAGAGCAGAATATCCGGGGACCGGTATCGGCCTGGCCATTTGCAAGAAGATCGTCGAACGCCACGGCGGACGCATATGGGTGGAATCCGAACTCGGCAAGGGAGCGACATTTTATTTCACCCTGCGCGATGAGGAACCGGGCACCTCGGCGCACACCCCGAATCGCTGACGGAAGGAAGGAGCAGGAGTTGTATGGTACCTGAGATGGTGAAGCCCATCGAGATTCTGCTGGTCGAGGATAATCCGGGCGATGTTCGGCTGACGATGGAAGCACTGAAGGAAGCCAAAGTCGTGAACCATCTGACCGTGCTGAAGGACGGTGAGGAAGCATTGACCTATCTGCGACGACAGGGTCCCTACGCCCACGCGACTCGCCCCCACCTGATCCTGCTCGACTTGAATCTGCCTCGAAAAGACGGTCGGGAAGTGCTGGCTCAAATCAAGGCCGAGGAGCCGCTGAAACGCATTCCGGTGGTCGTGCTGACGACCTCAGAGGACGAGCAGGATGTCCTGAAGAGTTACAACCTTCACGCCAACTGCTATATCACGAAGCCGGTGGATCTGGATCAGTTCATTCGGGTGGTGCGATCCATCGAAGATTTTTGGCTCGGGATCGTCGTCTTGCCGGTCCCACCACAAAACGGAACCAGGTGAGCACCGGTCCCGCACATATCCTGCTGGTCGAAGACAATGCCGGCGATGCTCGTCTTCTGAGGGAACTCTTGACGGAAACCGGCGCCGGCCGGCTCACCCTCACGCATGTCGACCGGCTCGATGCCGCCATCCGATGCCTGACTCAGGCCGCGTTCGACATCATTCTCCTGGATCTCTCGTTGCCGGACAGCCAAGGGGCCGAGACCCTAGTCAGGATGCACGCGGCGGCGCAGGGGATTCCAATCGTGCTGGTGACCGGACGGGAAGATGAGGAATTGGGACTACAGCTCATCCAGGCAGGCGCCCAGGACTATCTCGTGAAAGGACAGACGACCGCCCCGCTCCTGGCACGCGCCCTGAAGTATGCCGTCGAACGCAAGCGGCTGGAAGAAGAACTGCGGCAGAAAACGCGCTTTCTCCAGTCCGTGCTGGACAACATGGCCGAGGGCGTGGTGATGGCCGACGAAAGGGGAACGTTCCAAGTGTGGAACCAGGCCGCTGAACGTATCATCGGAAGCGGTCCTGCCGACATAGGAATCGGAGAATGGTCCAAGCATTACGCGCTATTTTTACCGGACAGGGTCACACCATTCCCGACCGATGACCTACCGCTGGCACGAGCGATCCGTGGAGAATCCGTGACCGATGTCTTGATCTTTTTTCACCGGCCGCATTGGCCGGGCGAAGCCTGGCTCAGCGTGACGGCCAGACCGTTGCTGGATGACACCGGGCATCTCAGCGGAGGGGTTGCCGTCTTTCGAGACATCACCGCTGCAAAGCGAACCGATGAAGCGCTCCGGGACAGCCAAGAACGGTATCGACTGCTGGTCACTAAAGCCAACGACATCATCTATAGAACGGATGCATCGGGTCGGTTCACCTTTGTGAACCCGGTCGCCATGCGCATCATGAAATATACGGAACCGGAACTGTTGGGGCGTCGGTTCATCGAGTTGATTCATCCCGATCATCAGCCCGCGGCCGAACGATTTTACGGACGGCAGTTCGTCCGTAAACAACCAAGCACCTATTACGAATTTCTGGCCCTTGCCAAGGACGGGAGCGAAGTGTGGATCGGCCAGAATGTGCAAGTTCTTTTGGAGGAAGGCCAGGTAGTCGGGTTCCAGGCGGTGGCCCGCGACATCACGGACCGCAAACGGGCGGAGGAGGCACGGCTGGAGAGTGAAGAACGGCTGCGGTCGATTGTGCAATCAACCGGCGACGCGATTATTCTGATGGATACCCGAGGGCAGGTGGCCTTCTGGAACAGCGGCGCTGAAAAGATCTTTGGTTATACGGCCGAGCAGATGTTGGGGCAACCGGTAACCCGTATTATTCCACAACGATTCCGCGAGGCGCACCAACGAGGCGTCGAACGGGTTGCCGCCGCCGGACGATTGACCTTACAGGCAGACATGTTTGAACTGATCGGTCTGAGGAAAGACGGAACTGAGTTTCCGTTGGAGTTCAGTCTGGCGGCTTGGACAGCCAAGTCCACACTCTTCATCACCGGCATCATACGCGATATCAGCGAGCGCCGGCAGGCAGAGACGGCACTGCGAGATAGCGAAGAACGATTTCGAGCGATCATGAACAATAGCCCAGCCCTGATTTTCATCAAAGACCTTGCCGGACGCTATCTCCAGGCGAACCGTCAGTTTGAAATCATTTCCCATTTGTCCCACGAGGATCTCGTCGGTAAAACCGACGAGGAAGTCTTCCCTCCGGAACAAGCCGCCGTATTTCGAGACAACGACCGCAAGGTCTTGGAGACCGGAGAACCCATGAGATTCGAAGAATCGGCGCTCCATGACGACGGCCTCCACACCAGCATCGTCGTCAAGTTTCCCCTCCGCAATGCCCAGAATCGTTGTTACGCCCTGTGCGGCATCGCAACCGATATTACGGATCGAAAGCGAGCCGAAGAAGCCCGACAACAGCTCGCCAAGGATCGTTTGCTGCTGCTGGAGTCCAGCGGGGAAGGGATTTATGGCATCGACCGTGAAGGTCGCTGCACATTCATCAATTCAGCTGCAGCGCGCATGCTGGGCTATCTCCCGGACGAGCTCCTCGGCCAAGATATGCATGAGCGCATCCATTATTCCTTCACGGGTGGCACCGCATACCCCCGTGCGGCCTGCCGTATTCAAGAGACGCTCGAGCGCGGAAAAGGGTGCAAGGTGGATGACGAAGTGTACTGGCGCAAGGACGGGACGGATTTTCCGGTGGAGTACTCTTCGTTTCCGATCATCGAACAAGAGCAGATCATCGGAGCCGTGGTGGTGTTTCTCGACACCACCGCGCGCAAACGGGCCGAACAACAGCTCACCCTCTCGCACGATCAACTCAGAAAACTGACCGCGCGGCTCGAATCAGTTCGGGAAGAGGAGCGAATTCTGATCGCCCGTGAGATCCACGACGAATTGGGGCAAGCGTTGACAGGCGTGAAACTTGACCTCTGCCTGTTACGCGACCAGATCTCCGAAGTCTCTCCTGCGATGATGAAAAGGCTGGAGTCGATTTCCACGCTGGTCGATGGCACGATCCAGTCGGTTCAACGCATCGCCACAGAATTACGCCCTGTCGTCCTCGACCAACTCGGCCTCATCCCTGCCATCGAATGGCAGGCCCATGAATTTCAAGCACGCACAGGGATTCAATGCACGCTCGACGTCTATCTGCGCGCTATCACGTTGTCTCATGCCGGGTCGACGGCCATGTTCAGAATTTTTCAGGAAATCCTGACCAATGTGGCTCGCCATGCCCAGGCGTCGATCGTCCATATCACTCTTCAAGAGCAGGCCGGCAGCCTTGTGCTTGACGTGCGCGACAACGGGCGCGGCGTCACCGATGCTGAATTGGCCGACCCGCATTCCCTGGGCCTGGTGGGAATGCGGGAGCGAGCCCTGCTTCTGGGAGGTGAAACCATCGTCACAGGGAGTCCTGGGACAGGCACGGCGGTGAGGGTCCGGATTCCTCTTGGTCAGCCATAGTCGGCCCGACGCCGGAACGCAACAGGGGGCACTGCGCGTTCAACCTCTCAGGCGCGATAGCGGAAGGAGGAACAGGTTGTGACAAGAATTCTCGTTGTGGATGATCACGCCGTCGTCCGACAGGGCGTCAAACAAATTCTCAGCGAACAGTTCCATGGGGCCGTCCTCGGCGACGCTCAAAACGCGGAGGAGATGATCGCGCAGGTAGGGAAGCACAGCTGGGATATTGTGATTCTCGATGTCGGCATGCCCGGGAAGAGCGGGCTCGATGCGCTCAAAGAGCTCAAACAGGCCCGGCCGAAACTCCCCGTCCTCGTCCTGAGCGGTTATCCGGAAGACCAGCTGGCATTACGAATGTTGAAAGCCGGCGCGGCCGGCTATCTGTCGAAAGACAGTGCGCCGAACGAATTAGTGCAAGCTCTCCGGAAGATCCTCGGCGGCGGAAAATTCGTCAGTGCCGCAGTGGCGGAACTCCTGGCCCTGAATCTGGAGAGTGATTGGGAGAAACCGCTGCACGAACAATTGTCTGATCGCGAGTACCAGGTCATGTGTTTAATCGCGGGGGGGAAAAGCTTGAAAGACATCGCGGATGATTTGTGCGTCGGTGTCAGCACCATCAATACCTATCGGGCGCGCATCCTCGAAAAAATGCAACTGAAGAACAACACCGAATTGACGCATTACGCGATAGAACATCGTCTCGTCAACCGGCTCATCAGGTGAAATCCTTCCTCTCTGTCATCATTGCCTATCCGTTCCCGCTCCACAAACTCCCTTCGTAGCATAAACGTCGACACGGGCCGCACAGGAAACGGCGACGCGTAAATTGCGTAAAAGGCTATGCTTTTCTGAACCTGCTTCCGGTACAGATAGCACTGACGGTGCGATCTGGTTGCGAGACCGTTCGCACCGTCATTCGCAAGAGAGGACCGGGTGGCATGGTTGGGCTGGTCCCTCCTTACAACTCAGACGATGACCGGTCAGAGGGGGATGACATGACCGAGCTCTATGAGACAGAGGCCCTCATTATCCGAGAGCTGGAACAGCAGGGCCCCTGCAGATTGGATGCACTGGCCTATAGATTCCCCGCCTGCACCTGGAACCAGATATTCATCGCAGTCGATGCCCTGTCGCGGGAAGGAACGATCTCTCTCCAACCGCGCGCTGGGTGCCAATACCTGGTTTCTCTCGCGTCTGTCCACGCACACACCTTGCACCACTTCGATCCCGACAGGCGTGTAGCGGAAACCCGGCAGCACACCGGCCGTTCGTACGGGAGATAAGAGGGAGGTCGACACATGAGCGCGACAATGAACAGTACCAAACAGACCGGAAGATCCCGTGTCATGATCGTCGATCCTGAATGGCAATTCGGACTCAAACTGGCGGATTGCCTCGCGACCAATGGGTACCATGCAGTTCTCGTTCGAGACCTTCAATCCATGCTCACCGAGCTCGGGGAGATACAGCCGGAGGCCATCCTGCTTAGTTCGGACTCTTGCGATGAGAAACGGGGGACCGCTGAACTCGATACTCTTCGAGCCCTCAACGTCCTCTGCCCACAAGCGCCGATCTTGACCGTCGTCGAACCGATGCGAGACGCGTTGGGTACTCTTTCTCCGCCAATAGACGCTCGTCCACGTCATCAGGCTCCGCTCGTGCACAATCGCGTCGAGGAGTTGCTGCGAGCAAATCTCGGTATTCCATGTGTACGCGCATCTCTGACGTGATGCGCTCATCTCGGGAAGAACACCACTCACTCGGACTCAACAGGGAGGTTCAGTCATGGCACAGCGACGGTTAAGGTCAATCGAAGACAGCGTCCGGATACCGAGTCGATCCACGAAAGAGATGGAGACCTCGGCACGACAACGGTCGGGTCCTGAGAGCTCGCCGCAGCAGGCCGACAACGAAGCGACGACCGAAGAAATCAGGACGCGCATCGAGAAGTTGGCCTATGAGCTCTATCAGCAACGAGGGCGGCAGGACGGGCACGACCGTCAAGACTGGCTGGAAGCCGAACGATTGACACTGACGGAACCGACGCGCGCGCGCCACGACAGAACTGACCGCCTCCCGACCTCTGTCCAGGCGTCACGCGTGGGACGATGAGAAGGTCGCACACGGAAGATCCTGCACGGAGAACAGTACGATGCGCTGCCCAACCACCAACTGCGGCCAACTAATGGCATCTGATTATCGTGCAGGCTATGACGCACACACTGGTCTTGAATGCCTCCAGTGTGGACACTGCGGACATCGTGGGATGAGGGCACGAGAAGGGCTGCAGCTGTTGTTCTCCGGGCAGCATGAATATGTCTTCAGCTATGGTCCGTCCCTCTCGTACCTCAAGGTCGTGCTGTCGACGGTTGCGCTGAATCTGTTCAGCACCCATGGCCTGGAACCGGTCCGACTGGCAACCCACGTCGCCGAATGGGCACTCCTGATGGGGCAGGTCTGTGGCACGGTTCGCCCTTCAGGTGACCTCGTCCCGTCCAGTTGTTACGAGTATTGCCGACGACAGGCGGTGACCCATTCCGGCGTCTCACCGCGCTAAGGCTACGGATTCGAGGACTGATTGATTCACGAACGCGGCTCGGGCTCTGCCCTCATTACCATCGCGATCGTCAGCCAGAATCAGCTCCTGCGGCTTGGACTGCAAGCCGTCATCGCACCGCACGCGCACATCCGGCTGATCGGAGAGGCGACGAACATGCTGCAGGCGGTGAGCATCGTCACGCAAGAGAAGCCACAGCTGCTCATCATTGAGCTGCAGCCCGGCATGGACATCCTCGGGCTGGTTCGAAAGGTGAAGGCTTCGCTTTCGACCATACGAATCATCGCCCTGCATGGAATTGAAGACAGTCGAGCCGGGCTGGAAGCCTTGTCGTCCGGAATAGACGGCATGGTGTTGACCACCCAGCCGGGAGTCGTGCTGCTTGCCGTCATCGAGTATCTCTGTCGGCGTCCGGCGAACGTGGCGCGCTGTCATCCTTGCGACGCAAGCGCGTTGGAGACAACCGGCTCAGCAGGCGGCTTCGAGGACCGGATCCCCGTTCTGCCGAATTGGTCCGAGGACCTCACGAAACGTGAGCATGACATCATCACCTTGATTGGAGAGGGCCTGTCCAACAAAGATATCGCCTGCCGCCTCAGCATTTGCAGCACGACCGTACGCCATCACCTCACCAGCATTTTCGGCAAACTCGATGTGCACAGCCGCCAGCAACTCCTGATTCGAGCGCACAAATACGGCCTGGTCAAACTCCACGCGAATGGGACAGCCGCTCGCGCACACCTCGTAGCGGGTTCGGAGCAGTCAGCCTGAGAGCGTCGGAAAGCTCGTCCAGCCCATTCATCGTCGGCATGAAGAGCAACGAGCCGTGCCATGAGGAACCTCGTTGCGGAGCATCCAGCGGATATGAACCGACTGCAGACCAGGGAGACAGTGACTGACGGCCCAGGAATCGCTCTGTCGAGCACTTAGGCAATGACTGCCTTCTGTTTGAGATATTCCATGAGATCGGAAAACGAACCCTCGCGAAGGATGCGCGTGAATTGCGCCTGATACTTCGCCATGATGCTGGCCCCGTCGATGCTGATATCATTGACAAGCCAAGCCCCGGATCGCCGAACCACTTGAAATTCGATCCGTGTGTCGACTTCCTGGCCGGCAGGCGCAATCATGACTTGTGCTCCGTCGGCATCGTTTCCTTCAGCGAGATAGACCACTTGGGCCGCAGAATAGTCTCGCAGGTGGTCCGCCAGATCATCGCGTAACACCTGCACAAAGAGTCGCACAAACTGCCGGCGCTCTGCAGCATTCGACTTGATCCCGGTCTCCCCCAGCGACCGTTCGGCCATTTCTTCATAGTTGAAGGCCCGCCGGACCACCTGCTCGATTTCCCACTGACGCTGCGCAGAGCGGCTCGCATCCTTCAACTCCGTCAGGATATACAACATGTCCTTCATCGTGCGCTCGACGACCTCCGTAGGCGTCTGTGCAGCCCACGAAGAGGTGGCATGACCGGATACCGCCACCAACATCACCGCGAGTAGCCACACGATCACCCCCCGGACGGACCTCGAAGTCGAGGGACAAGGATGGCTCAGGCCAACAAATCTGTGCTTCATACATTCTGCCTTCCAATAACTTCTGCCAATGATCGTTCATGGTACCGGCCGTCAAAACCGAGCGTCAAGCACGTGGATATACCTGCGTTTCAGCCGCCAAAGGATCAGGTACTGAAGGAGCCGGCTATTGCGCCGAACGGTAACGACGCGCCATTGAGAGATTTTATTTTCCTCTCTGCGGCACCTTCGGTATACTCGCGCCATGTCCCTTCCACGAATGCCCCTCCTGCTGCTGAGTCTCTCCATCCCTGCCCTCTTTTCAGGCTGCGAAACAACCGACAAAATGCTCGGCGCCGCCGAACGGGCTGTCGGCAGCAGCACAGGAAGAACCGTCCTGGATATCGTCGGCGGCAAGGATCCGGCTGAAATCGCCAGGCGGCGTGTCGAGAATTATGGGCGGGACCCCCAAGCTTTATTGCGGGACCTTCGGTCGATCCAGCGGGACTTCCAAGCGCTCATGGCGGCGTTGACCGGAGAAGTCGGGAAAAAGTGGGGCACCAAGGAAGTGAAACTGCCCGAGCAGAAGAAATATGTGAAATACACGCAGAATTACCGCAGTCGCGCCATCGTGGATTTCGATGCGGGCAATATCCTGGTCGAGACGCTTGACGAGAAGGATCCGCGGGCCAGCCTGAAGAATGCCGTCGTCACCACCCTCCTCACTCCCAACGATCCTCGCAGCGTCGATCTGTTTACGGACAAAGAAATCACCCTGACCAGTGACAAAGAGCCGTACCTTTTGGGTCTCGTGCTGGATCAAGCCGGCAAGCCGGTGCGCACACCCGCGGAAGCGGAACAGTTCGCCGACACACTCCTCTCCAAGAGCACGACCACCCGGAAGGTCGGGCAAGAAGAGGGACCGAAAACCGCCCACATGGTCACCATCTCGATGGTCACGAATTTCTCGCACAAACAGGCCGAGAAATACCGCGCGGTCGTCGGACAGTTTGCGGAGCGCTACCAAATCAGTCCCAGCCTTGTCTTTGCCATTATCCGCACCGAGAGTAACTTCAATCCCTTTGCCGTCAGTTCTGCGCCGGCTTACGGATTGATGCAATTGGTCCCCACCAGCGGAGGGCGGGATGCGTACCGCAAGGCAAAAGGTGAAGACAAGGCGCCCTCACGCGACTACCTCTTCGATCCGGACAACAACATCGAATTGGGCACGGCCTATCTCAACGTGCTGACGTACGCCCAATTGGACGATGTCACCGACCTGGTCTCGCGTGAATACTGCGTGATCTCAGCCTATAACACCGGCGCCGGCAACGTCTTCAAGACATTCTCCAAAGATCAGCGGAACGCGTTGCAGCAGATCAATGGATTACAACCGGCCGCACTCTATGACCGCCTCCGTACCGGACTCCCCTACCAGGAGACCCGCGACTATCTCGCGAAGGTCGTCGGGTTTCGAAAGCAATTTGTGAGTCTCGGCGATACCGCCGCTAAATAACCACGCACCGGTTCCGACAATTCTCCCAAACCAGTGATGGTTGGATTCTTGCCTTCCGGCGCCCGCTTGTTTACAACAAGTCAGGCAACGGGTTTTTCAAGGAGGAGCACCGCGAACTCATCACCTGACAAGAGCACTGCATTCGGCATCCTCGGCGCCGCCTTCGCCCTACTGTGCATCGCGCTGGTCCCGTTGATGACGGTTGAGATCCCGCCGCTCGTAGACTATCCCAATCACCTGGCCCGCATGCACATCCTAGCCGATGGCGGGCATTCCCCCTGGCTTCGCCAATACTACGACATCCACTGGGACCTGCTTCCTAACCTTTCGATGGATCTGGTGGTGCCGCCGCTTACCCGGATCATGTCGGTTGAACAGGCAGGCAAGATGTTCATCGCGCTGACATTCGCACTGCTGGCGGGCGGCACGATGGCGCTTCACGCTGCCCTGCATCGACGCTGGTCTCCCTGGCCACTCCTGGCATTTTTCTTTCTCTATAACAGTGTCTTCCTGTGGGGCTTCCTCAACTATCTCTTCGGGCTCGGACTGGCTCTGTTCGCCTGCGCCCTGTGGGTCAGGCTCCGCACTCGTTCCGCGCTCCTGGTCGTGCCGTTGTTTTCACTCACCGCCGTCATGTTGTTATTCGCCCACCTCTTCGCATTCGGCAGCCTCGCGCTGATCGTGTCGACCTATGAGCTCTCTCAATGGTGGCGTCTGCGAGACGAGGCCATTCACCCTGCCAACGCCGCCTGCTGGAAGGCCGCTCCGGCACTCATCATTCCACTCATCATCCTGACACTGACCCCGACCTTCAAAGTGGCCCCCGAAGACTATCCCTTGTGGCTCAGAGGATCTTCCCCGCCCCCACTCATCTCCTTTCTTTCTCCCGTAACAAAACTCGAAGCCCTGAAAGGGACCATCCGAACCGAACACCGGCTCTTAGATCGCGTCACCGTTCTCATGCTGGTCGGGCTGGTCGGCATAGGGTTGGTTCGGCGACGTTGCTCCATCCTGCCGTCGATGTTCCTCCCGCTCGGCGCAACCGCGCTGGCCGCCATGGCGATGCCTAATACGATCGGCACAACCGCGGTGGTCGATATACGAATGCCGATCGTCTTCGTCTTACTCACCGTGGCGAGTTCGGATTGGCGCGAAATCAGCCGAGGATGGTTTCTTCCGGTGGCACTGGCCCTGAGCACGGTATTCGCGGTGAGGATGGGCTACATCACCGAGCACTGGCAGAACACGGCACACCACTACCGACAGTTCAAACAGACCCTTGATCAGCTGCCGGAAGGAGCGCGCCTGCTGTCGGCCATTAAAATGGCCTCCTATGACAACTGGTCTCCGGCAGAAGGCCAGATACCTGAGCCCATGCCCATGGTAAACCTGTCCTGCTGGGGAGTCATCCGGCGGTCGGTCTTCGTCTCGAACCTCTTCGCCGCACCGGGCCAGCAACCGGTCCGACTCACGCCGGCAGTCCATGCACTGCTGACGGTAGAAGAATTCCTCTTTCGCGCGGCGCCGATTCCCTGGGACCAGCTCCGCGCCCAGTACGACTACGTGGTCGTCCGACGCACCCAACGCTTGCGCCCCCCCCCTCCTGCCGACTTCGTTCCATTCGGCTCAGGAGACGAGTTCCAGTTTTATCGTACCGGAAGGGTACAGCCCTAGCGCACGGCCGACAGGGCAATCCCGATTGCTCACCGAGCCTTGACTTTCCAGGTGTAGGACGAGGTGACGGCATAATTCCATACCGTCCCCACAAGAATGCCTGCCAGGGCGGACAATCCCCAATGAAATTGCTGCGTGAACAGATACGACGCAACCCCCACATTTCCGACAGCGCCAAGACTACACACCAGGACGAACGACAACCACCCTCGCAACCACTGCCACCCTCGTAGCCGCTGGTCCCGATAGGTAATAATGTTGTTCAAGATGAAATTACTCGTCATCGCGAGCAACGTGGCAATACCCTGCCCCCAGGCAAAGGGCACCGCCAACCAGCGATACAGCACCCACAACAGACTGAAGTGGATCAGGACGCCGGAGCCCCCCACGAGGCAAAATGTCACCAGGCGCACAGGCACAAACCGGCCGATGGACTTATCAAGCAGCAGCATGACGTAGTCCCACGCCACCTGGCTGTCGAGCTTGCTCTCCCCGGCTTGTCTCGACCTGAATTCATAGGGCAGTTCTATGAACCGCAACGGATGCGGGGACGAGGCCAACACATCCAGCAGGAGTTTAAAACCCATCCCGGACGTCCGTCTCACCAGCCGCTCGAACACCTCTCTGCGCATGGCAAAAAAGCCGCTCATCGGGTCCGTCAATCCGGCAGGCACCAGTGGGCGGCTCAACCGCGTAGCCCATCGACTGGTCAAGGCCCGCATGCCATCCCACTCGCCGATGCTGCCACCCGCCATGTACCGGCTCCCGACCACGATGTCGTACCCACCCTGCAATAAGACCTTGAGCATGTCGGGGAGCAATCGTTCGTCGTGCTGAAGGTCGCCGTCCATCACGGCCACAACCGGTGCGGAACTCGACAACATCCCTTCGATACAAGCTGAGGACAACCCCCGACGTCCAATCCGATGGAGACAACGCACCCGATGGTTGGCGCAGGCCTGCGCGCGCACCACTGCGGCAGTCTGGTCCGGAGAGTCGTCGTCGACCACGATAAGTTCCCACTCTACCCCAACCAGGCAGGCGTCCAGAGCCCCCACAAGCCGGGGGATATTGTCCCGTTCGTTAAATGTCGGCACGATGATGGACAGGACAGGCCCTTGCACTACTACCCTCTCAATGGCTTTCGCGAAGCATCAGAGACACCTGCCGGCCCGGACCGTGATCGACGCCGGGCTTTGTCCATCAGGCCGAGAACCAGCTCGAAGAAGACAGCGAAACGCTTGCGACGCAATGGTACTCTTACAATCCGATGACCAGCCTCACCGGCGGGACCCGTTCGGCAAGGCCAAACGACAATTCACCTCTGACATCGTCCGGATTGTAGTAGGTTCCGAACAGCCGGTCCCAAATCGTGAGCAACGCGCCTAGATTTGTCCGTTGATGAGCAGGATCTGTGCTGTGATGGATCTGATGGTATCGCGGGGTCACAAACACCCATTCCAGCCAGGACGACCTCCAGGTGACATTCAGATGCATCCAATTGTTCCGCACAATGTGCTCTACCATGATCACCTGAAATGCCCATGCCGAAGCCTCATGCAGTAACGGAAGGGCGATGATATACGTCAGGTTGAACAGAGCGATATGCGGAATGGTGGCGCGGATTCCAGAAAGCCAGTACAGGGAGGTGGGGGAATGGTGCCAACGGTGGATGCGCCACACCGGCTTGGTATGCATGAGCCGATGCACCCAATAGAGCCCGAAATCTTCGACGATATAGAAGAAGGCCAACTTCACGACCGTGGGCAGATTGTACAGGACCGCAGGCATATAGTTCGGGATCGGAATCCGATCCGTCGCCTGTACCACGGCAAGGAACGATACATTGTACAAACCTAACGCGATCAGATCCCGCCAGAATACAGACCGGTAGGCAATCGGACGTGCAGGAAATCGCCACTCGGCGAGAAAACATAGGAGCCCGATACTCCAGAACAGCAGATAGGGATACAGCGCCTTGTCCATAGGCCTCCGTTCGCCTCCCAAGCCTCACGAGGAACCTCCTACGCGCCTTATTCCGAAACTGCTCCCCGCCATGTTCGCCGGCATCGGGGCGGGCGCTTGCGCCCCTTCAGTACCGCCGGATTTTACACTTGGCCTACCCTACCGAAAACCTCCGCAGTTGCGAAACCCTTTGTAACTTTCCGCATCTCCGCTCTCGGCGGCGACCTGCCGCATGCCGATCGACATGCTTCGTAGACGCCCACATCGCAGACAATCGATCGGCACCATTGTTTTGCCCGTTACAACTCATCGGGCCAACGATCAGCACCGTTTTATTTCACGCCGTCACCGTGAATAGAAACGGTGTACTCCGCACCACATGAGCGCCTGCATCAACTTTTCGCACTAATTCAATGCGTTGGCAATCTTCGCCCTATTCACCCGTAAAGGCACAGGTATTGCTCTACCTACGAGCAAATCGTGGCTCACTAACCATGCACACCATCCACCCGGCAAATTTCTGCCGGATAGACCTCAAGGAGGAGGACAACATGAAGCGACACATCGCAACCTATTCCGCAATCGTGCTGGCCTGCAGCTGGGCCTTACTCGGCCCCGCTCCCACCCAGGCAGCCGCCGACAACATTGAGCCGGTGACCTGGAGCAACAGTCAAAAATCTTCCGTCTGGGCGGAAGAACTGCTGGGCCAGGTTGTGACCTACCAAACACTCGCCGAGAAGAGCCTGATCCCAGGAAATTTTGAGGCCTATGTGGAGCAGATGCGTAAAGTGCGCGAACTGTACCGCACGGGAAACCGGCGAGCCACCTACGACGGCGTGAACCAACTCATGGTCATGCTGGAAGCCAGGGTCGGAGGAATCGATGCACACAGCGCCGACGCCTTGTGGGACTTCTGCTATCGCGTTACCCCGGATGAATACCATGCACGCGATCGCCATATCCGGGCAAAGGGGGCCGATGAAGTAAAGAAACACGAAGACTTTATGCGGGACATGGAAGAAAGAGCGTCAATGGCTTTCTAAGCCCCATTGGCTTCATCGAACTGTGGAATCTGCGGCGGGCCGACCATCCACCCGAGGCCGTCGGCCCGCCGCCCCGCACCAGTGAATGGAGGATTCCGATGCTCCATGATCTTCGATGTTACGATCTACGCTCACGAGAACCGTCCTGCTGGTGTGTGTCATCCTGCTTGAGAGCACAGGCGCAACCCTTGTCTTGCCTCCGGTGTGGGCAGAAAGCGAACGCGCCGGATATGGGCCTGCCTCACCAGGCTTGTCATCGTCACCCGTGCGCCCTCGGTTTGAACCGGATGACGCGGTATCCTCGCCCCTCGGGTCGTCCTTCGATCTCCAGCATGTCTGGATGCGCGCGGATCTCCGGGTGAGACCTGAATGGCGCAACGGCGTCTGCTTTGGAGGCGGCCCCCCGATCGCCGGCGCCTGCAACAGTCTCGATCAATTCGGGTCCGGCACAGGAGCTCATAGCGGTCGTCATGCCGGCGATTTCTTCATCCAGCAGTGGGCACGCATTGGCCTGGGCTATGATCCTTCCCCCAATGTAAATTTTTATGTCGAGCTACAAGACTCCGCCACATGGGGGGGGAATGGCGACCCCACCGGAAGGAATCAAGTGAGTGACGCGAGCACTCATAATTGTGGGATCCAGCTAGCGGGACAATGCCGCTTAGGCATTCGCGCCGGCTATATGCTGGTCAGGAACATCGCCGGTATCGATGGATTCAGCGCCAAGATCGGCCGGCAGTATGTCGTCTTCGGCAACCAACGACTCTTCGGCCATTTCGACTGGGCCAATACCGGCTATTCGCACGACGGCATCATGCTGAGTTATGCGACCGCCGCCTTCGATACGAAACTGGGCTGGTTTCGAAATTCCGAAACGGACTTGGGGCAGGCGAGCCCGGGTGGAAGCCTTACACCAAACCTGTTGACATGCAACCCGGAGGCAAACTCCTCGGCCACCTGCAATCCGGCCCTTGCGCAACATGCGACCGACGCGGGCAGCGACGTGGATCTGGTGGTGTTCTACAGTCAACTCCGCAGCATCCCCCGCATGATCGTAGAGCCCTACTATGTCCTGTACTCGAACCGTCTTCCGGAGCGGGCCAATCCCGGCCAATACTTACCCAAATCGGCCTCTCAGTTACGGCACATGGTCGGCCTCCGCATTGAGTTCCGGGACGGCAATTGGGATTTCACCCATGAAGCGGCCTATCAATTCGGCCGTAGCGCCGATGGATTCGATTTCGACAACCGGCGCAATCTGCGTATCAATGCCTGGGCTTCCGGGACGTGGCTCGGCTACACATGGTACACCCATCGTTGGAAGCCCCGGGTCGCCATCGGATTCGACTACGCCTCCGGAGACGGCGACAGCAACTGTGTCCCCCCCGGCGGAAACCTGGCACGCAGTTGCGGCGGCAATGCCAACACATTCGAGAATTTTTTCCCGACCAATTTTCTGCACGTCGGCTACATGCTCAACGGCGCCTGGCGCAATAGCGTCCAGCCGCAGGTGAATGTCCAGGCTCGACCGACCGCTCGAGACCATATCGAACTCTGGGCGCTGCGCAAGTACTTGGCAAGCGCCCGAGACAATTGGTACCGTGGATCACAAGGGCCGTTGATTTTCTCCGCGTCTGACAACCGGACGACTCACATCGGCGATGAACTCGACATCGCATGGAGCCATATGTTTGCGGACGGTACGGTCTCACTGTCAATCATCTACGGCCACTTCTTTTCGGGCTCCTATATCAAGCACCAGCTCGGTACCGCCGCGGACCAGGACTGGGGCATTGTGCAACTCTGGACGAATTTTTAGACGACTATGCAACGCGCCACACTGAATTTTGAAACGCTGCTGGAAGTAACCAACGCCCTGAACTCGCAACGGGGCATCGACAGTCTCTGGCGCGTCATCGCCGATCAAATTCGAAAAGTGATCCCTTGGGATAGGGCCGGGATTACGCTCTACGAATCACAGACCGATTCCTTTCGCTTTTATGCCGTCATCACCAACATGGCGACTCCGGCCCTGGCGCACGATAGCGTCATTCCACGCAAGGGCAGCGCAGTCGGTTGGGTCCATGATAACCGTCGCCTGCATATCAGAGAGGATCTCCAGAAAGAACAAGTCTTTCTGGAGGATCGGTATTACGTGCAGGAAGGTTTGGGACGAATGATTAATCTGCCCTTGCTCGTCCGGGAACATTGCCTCGGCACGTTGAACATCGGCAGCGTTCAGACCGGGCATCTCGATCAGGACGATTGTAAATTTCTCCAGCAAGTCGCCACCCAGATCGCATACGCGATCGACCACGTATTGGCGTACGAGCAGATCCAGCAGCTGAGTGACCGCTTGCGTCGAGAAAATGAGTATCTCGCAGAAGAGGTCAAAGCCAGCCGCAATCTGCGCCTGGTTGTGGGAACCTCTTTGTCCTTCAGAAAGGTGGTCGATCTTTTGAAGGCTGTCGCCCCGACAGACACGACGGTTCTCCTCCTCGGAGAAACCGGCACTGGCAAAGAAGTCCTGGCCCAGGCTCTTCACGATTTGAGCCTCCGCAGCCACACGCCCTTTATTCGCGTCAACTGTGCAGCCCTGCCATCAGGACTCATTGAAAGTGAGTTGTTTGGCCACGAGAGGGGCGCATTCACCGGCGCGCAGCTACGAAGAGCCGGGCGATTTGAACTGGCCCACACCGGCACCTTGTTCCTGGACGAGATCGGTGAAATGCCGTTGGAAACCCAAGCGAAGTTGCTCCGAGTGTTGCAAGACGGTATGGTCGATCGTATCGGAGGAACCCAACCCGTCGCAGTGGACGTTCGACTGGTCGCTGCCACCAACGCCGACCTCCAGGCCGCCGTTCGACAGGGGACGTTTCGCGCAGACCTGTTCTACCGCCTTCATATTTTCCCCATCGCCCTGCCGCCCTTACGGGAGCGGCGGGAAGACATTCACCTGCTTGCGCAGCATTTCCTGGCGCAGATCGGGGGCAAGCTCAAGCGGGCACATCTCGCCTTTGATCCACAATCGATGGCGCGGCTCCTCACCTACAACTGGCCCGGCAACGTGCGTGAGCTTCAAAATGTGATCGAACGCGCCGTTATTCTTTCCGGCTCCTCCCAAGTCACCGTAGACGAGATGTTGCTCCCGGTCGTGCAGGCCGTTCACAGCCCCTCCAGCAGCCAGCCAGTCAGCTTGGGGGATCTTGAGCGCCACCACATCATCGAGGTGCTGGAACGGACGAAATGGCGAATCTATGGCGAGCAGGGGGCCGCGCATCTGCTGGGACTCAACCCCGAAACGCTGCGGAGCCGCCTGAGAAAACTTGGGCTGCGACGGCCGGCTGGCATATCGCCGGAACCTACGGCTCTCCCCTAACCCATGGAGATTGCTGGACTGACGGTGGAACCTGCCCTTGTCGAGTTCCCCCTCTGCGACGCAGTATGACAACGCGCGCTCCAGCCGAAGCCGGGTCATGCTTCCGCCAATCAGCTCATTTGACCGGACTATGGAAAGCATGATAAATTGCTGAACCGTACGAGCCCCGAGCGAAATCCCACGCTTCGCGTTTCCGCCCCTATCACGGCGCGATCGCTTCCTTAACTTACGCTCCTCCTACGGCCCATTTCCCCCATTCAGCGGACAAGGAAATGGGCAAAGCAGTGGTCCGAACCGCATGCCCGACCCACTGCAACCAGTTTGATGGCCTGGACATCGCCATCCTGTTGTTCGCCGAAAGGAGTGTACGATGAAAATTACGTCCGTCTGGCGCGGCAACAAACCCAATCATAAGAAAAAGCGCACGGTCCCGAAGCTCAGAATCCGTTGGACACAGCTCGGACTCGTGGATCCCTCTGTGGACTCGCCGGAGACGCCGATGGATGAAATCCGTCGTGCGGTCACGAACTTGGCCAGTTCAGGGTTCGGTGCGGAGACCCGTGCCCGCTCAGAACAGACCCAGGCACGCCCTGCGCGTGCCCATGCCCGTACCAGTGCCACTCGCACCACTCGTCGACCGTCCGGATCATAACCAGGCAGGCCTATTCGATCACCGATCAGGGAAGACGAATAGAAGGAGGGAACCATCGCACGAGCAGGCAAAACCACCATCGCGAAACGCGATCGAGAAAAAGCGAAGCAAGTGAAGCAGCGCGAAAAAGAAGCCCGCCGGGTCCAGCGCAAAGCCGAAAAACCCGAGCGCACGGTGACATCGGGGGGAGATGATCCTGACCTGGAAGGGTTGCAGTGGGGCCCCCAGGAACCCCTGTACTGAACAGGGGTTCCTGGGTACTCCCGGAACACTCGGCCGGCTTAGGATGCCTTAATTACAAAGCGGTCTTCACCGAACACACCGCGGAGTTGCTTGCTGACCAGCGAGCGATATTCGCCCTTCTCCTTGGCCATTCGCACTAACCCCTCGGCATCCGTCAGGATCAAGAGATCTTCCTCGGCAATCAACACCCGATCTCCCTTTCCAACGTTAATTCGATACTGAGTCCGACCATCGGGATTCCGACTCGGGCCGTTCACAATTTCAGTCAATCCGTCGATATGCCCCTTCTGCCCATCCAATCGATGCTGTACCATCGTTCCATCAGGAATTCTGACCCACTGACTGGCGGCCCGAGGCGCATCTTGATTCTGATCGCTCACCTTCATTCCTCCCTTGCTACGTATGCGCGGAAAAATTAAGACTTTGGCCCAAGATCACTTCCGTTCTTGATTCCCCCATTGGCCTCCCGGGGACCTCCGTCGGCGCTCTGACTCCACACCTGAGAAGATCCGCCGCGTCGGCGTCGACGCTCCGGTTCGCTCCGTGGCGCATGGCCGTCCGATCGAGGTGAGGCGCTCATCGAAGCCGGGCTCCCCTCGGCGCGCGGCACCGCCTGCCCAAGTAAACGCTCGATCGCCCGCAATTGCTCCTGGTCCTCGGACGTCACAAACGTGGTAGCGCGACCGGTCGTCCTCATCCGGGCTGTCCGTCCGATCCGGTGCACGTAGTCTTCAGGACAATTCGGCACGTCGTAATTGATCACGTGGGCGATATTTGCCACATCAATGCCACGTGCGGCAATATCCGTGGCCACCAACACTCGATAGGTACCTCGGCGGAACCCTTCCAACGCCGCGCGGCGTTGCGGCAGGGTCCTTCCGCCATGGAGCACCGCGACGCGGTGACCGGCCGAATCGAGCAGATTTCCCAATCGATCCGCACGATGTTTCGTCCTGGCAAACACCAGCACGGTATCGGACTCGGACTGGAGCAACGACATCAACAGCCCGTTCTTACGATCGTGCGTGGTGTGGTGCACGGCTTGAGTCACACCGTCCGCTGTCGTCGCCGATTTCGTGACCATAACCCGCACCGGGTCTTTCACGCTGGCCTGCGCCAATCTGGCGAGATCGTTCGGCATCGTCGCGGAAAACAGCAACGTCTGCCGCTCTTCCGGCATGGCATCCAGAATCTGATTGATCTGCTGGGCAAATCCCATATCCAACATCCGATCGGCCTCGTCTAGGACCAGAATGGACATGGCAAGCAGGCTGATCGTGCCGTTCCACATATGATCGAGCAACCGCCCCGGAGTCGCCACGATAATGTCGGGACGCTGCCGCAGCCCTCTCACCTGAGCCTGCATATCGGCTCCGCCCACCACCGTCGTGGCAAACAATTGCAGATCGCGACCCAACGTATCGATCGTCGCTTGAATCTGTATCGCCAACTCGCGTGTCGGCGCTAAAATGAGCGCGCGAGGCTGCCCTTTCGGGGTCCCGCTGAGACGCTCCAACATCGGAATCACAAAGGCCGCAGTCTTTCCCGTTCCGGTCTGCGCGCATCCCAAGACATCCCGGCCGGCCAACGCATGGGGAATGGCTTGAGCCTGGATGGCGGTCGGTTCAGCAAAACCTGCCTTAGTCAGATTTCGCAACAGGGTGGGAGACACACCAAGGGAGTCAAAACTCGTAAACGCAGTCGTCTGCACGCAGCTATCCTTTCGTTGTGGATCGCATTAAGACGGGATCAGAGAACCGAGGGGAGGGTGAATCCGGAAGGAGTCAGCTCCAAACTGGACCTGGTCGCGATGCGATCGCGCGGTCCACGTTGAGGAGGTACAGCATTGGTGGACCGATACAATGCTGCAGTAGATCCTCACTCTACCGCATGGTGCCCCTACCGGTCAACAGGCCTGCGAGTTCCGGCAACCTACCGGCACCAAGACGGGGCTTGCCGCAAGGCCGAAATGCCTTATACTACGGTCAACAACGGGAGGCCCGCGGTGCGTACGACACTGATTGCATTCGCTCTGTCCCTGAGTAGCTTTCTGTTTACTCTGTCCTCGCATGCGGCGGCGGAAAACTCCGGCACGGCAAAGAGCGGATCCGACCAGAACCTGACCCTCGACGATATCGGGCGAGGCTTGAAGAGTGCGGCGAAAAACATCGAAGAAGAAATTCCGAAAATCGGACCGGCGATCGGTGGAACCTTCAAGAAAGTAACGGGCGGCGGCAAAGAAAAATCTCCACCCAAGCCTTCCGTTCAGAACACGACCAAGGATAAGAAGTAACGCTGACACGCACCAGACTTCTGAAATGAGACGGTTGATCCCTATCGTGTTCCTACTGTCCGTACTGATACAGACCGCTGGCTGCCTCTCTGCTCGGGCACCGGCCTGTTTACCGGGCGAGCATCCTGCGGTGCTTGAGTCGCTGTATTTCGGGACGGCCAAGCCCGGGGGAATCGTCAGTCCTGAGGAATGGACGGCCTTCGTCAAGGACATTGTCACACCGGCATTTCCGGAAGGCCTCACCTCATGGCAGGCGTCCGGTCAGTGGCGAAAGAGCACCGGCGCGATCGAATACGAGACCTCACGCATTCTGCAGCTGACTCACGAACAGAATATGGCCAAAGAAGCCGCGATCCAACGCATCATGATCACGTACCAGCATACCTTTCAGCAAGATGCAGTCATGAGAGTTCGCTCTCCGGCCTGTCTCTCATTCAAAGGGTAACTCGTGCTCGCTGCACGTTCCTACCGATCTTTCTTCCCATGGCCCTTTCCGATCTTTCCGACCTCGGTCAAGATTTCCTGAAGCAACCTGCTGCTGTTCAAACCTCCGGATTGCGCAAGCCCTGAACTCCCGACACCGGCGCTTTGAACGGGAGGCACTGCCGGCGGAGGCAAGACGGTCGGCACACCGGTGGAGGTTCCACTTACAGACACTTGGCTTGGCGTTTGACTAAAAGTGACGACCGGGAGCGCGATACTGGTTGCGAGAATAGTTCCCTTGGTCGAGGGACCGGGAAGCTCCTTCTCCCCTCCAGCAGAAGAAGCCTGCCGAATCTCTTTTTCCAGTTCAAGTGCGTGCCCGACCTGTGTTCCGACGATTTGCCGCGTGACAGGACTAGGAAGGGCTCGATGCTCCTCTCTTACGGCAAGAGGCTGCGGAACGTGAGAGCCCTCTTGGAGCTCGGAAAGAGAAGTCACCATCCCGCTTCGCAATGCGAACTCCGTCCCTGCTTTAAGGGAAAATGCCTTGCGGTCTCCGGTCAATGGCTCAACACGAGCCTGCCCTTCCAACACCCGCAACGTATCGCCCGGAGGCGCGGTGACCAGCCGAGCCAAACGTGATTGCCGCTCTCCCCCCAATACCGTCGCCTCCATAATGCCGCCACGGCTGACGACGCGTGCCAGCGGTGTCCAGAGCGTCAGAGTATCGGTCATTCTCCCCGCGTTGTAGGACAATGCGATCCTGACCTTACCCTGGGGCAACAAGAGTTCCGTTTGTCCACGGTGCAATTCCTGAACGTTCATTCGCGCGCCTTCATTCAACGTCAGCACTGCACGATGATCCCACAGCAGGGTCACTTGCTCTCCTGTTCCAACCCGCAACTCCTCCCCCGCAGAGATGACGTCACCGACGCTCAAAACTCCACTCGAGGTGATGGCAGGAGAAACGATCCTCACTGGGGTTCCGACGATCCCAATCACGACTCCTCTCGCCTGACCTTCACCGGACATAGACTGCGGCGGCTCCTCCGCCCATGCCACCGTTGACATACTTAAAAGAAGCATCACGCTATAACCGAACACATGCGAGCGTATATCGACGATTCTCATTGGACCACACTCCCTGGAATCACCCTGTTCAAGAACGGGTTAAAACGAACGCTCACGGTTCAACGCATATCTTGCAAATCGTTTACAGCAGCCACTTTGCGGCCATGCTGACTCGGAAAACAGGCGAACAGTGGCGTATAGTAGGTGGCTCGCTGCGCGCAGGTCAAGCGGCCGGTATGCATGAGAAATTACGGAGCCCGGAACGGGGAACCAACTCAATGATATGCACGACACAGCAGAGAGGCAGGACTTCGAACGGCACGCACCCGCAGTTCAGCTTTCTTCTTATGATGATCCTCATCCTGATGGCAATGGCCGTGTCACCTGGCTCCGCCCAGGCTCAAGAAGCCGATGCGGAGGTGTTAGTTGCCGAGGGAATCTTGGCCTACGATGGCAAACGTTATGACGAAGCTGCCGCCCTCTTCTCTAACGCAGTCAGGACCGATCCGCGCAATGCGCGCGCTCTACTACTTGGCGCTCTGTCATCTGGCGCGGGGGCAGGCGGAGCTAGCAATCGCGCCTCTCACTGCTCTGCACACCCTTCGCCCATCCGACCCAGAAGCCACCTACCAATTGGGCGTCGCCCATTTCGCCACGAAACACTATGACAAGGCCGCGCCCCTTTTGGAGGACGTGTTTCGATTGGAGCCGGATCGCGAGAACCTCGGATTTTATGTGGGATTTTTACGCTATCGGCAGAAGAACTATAACGGCGCGGAGGCGGCATTGAGCGTCAGCCGCTCCGCAGATCAAGACATCCGGCAATTGACCATGTTCTATCGAGGCCTCGTGCTGGGGATACTCGGACTCTCAGATCAGGCGCAGGCCGAATTGGCGTCGGCGCAGCGGATGCAACCCACTTCTCCGATCACCGGCGCATCTGTACGCATTCAAGAAGCCCTCACGGCAACAACACGAGTCACGGACCCTCAACGGCTTCGCATGCAATTGGCGGTCGGAGGCTATTATGACGACAATGTCGCCGTCAATCCACGGAAGAGCAGCGACCAGGTTGCAGAACTGCTTCGCTCCCGTAACACCCAATCACCCGGGTTTGTCACGTCGTCGCGGGGAGATTATGCCTGGTATCGCAAAGGACCGATCGAATCAACCGTCACCTATTCCTATTACCAAACCGTAAATACCGATAGCGGCGCGGGAAGCTTCAACATTCAAGATCACCTCGGAGGCTTGTCAGGCGTCTATCGCGGCACCGTCGGCACGATGCCCTACGAGATCGGTGGTCAGTACAGCTACGATTACATGCTCCTCGGCCTCAAGGGATTTCTCTCCCGCCACACCGTGACCCTCCCTGCGACTTTCGTTCCGCCCGCGATCACGCTTCCAGCCCTCGGCCGCATGGACAACTTGACGACCCTGCTCTATCGCTTTCAGCGCAAAAGCTTCTTCACGGAGCCTGGCAACAGCGACATCCGGTTCGCTCCTGAGTCGCGCGATGCCTTCAACAATATGATCGGCGTTCTCCATGCCTTCCGGTTTCGACAGGACACCATCATTGTCCGTGTCGGCTACCAGCACGATACCGAAGCTGCCAGCGGATCCAGCTTCGCGTATTCCGGCAATCGGGCCCAGCTGGGCGGACAAACCACTCTTCCCTGGTATGATCTCAGTTTTCGAGTCGACTATGAAGTGCACTGGCGTGCATACAACCATGCGCAAGTCATTTTTCTCGACGATGCCGGCCAGTTGTCCCGGCGCCGGGATACCGAGCAGGATATTTTCGTTCAAATCGCCAGGCCGCTGTTTCGTAGCGTGACGGTAGCACTTCAATATCAAGGCGTGCTCAACGGTTCGAATATCCCCGTCTATGCCTATGACAAGAACGTGTTCACCACCCTGCTGACCTGGACGTATTAACACAATCGTGATCCCAGCCAGAGCCTCGATCACAACGACCGTGTTTCTACCGCCAGGGTGACCAACCAACTCGGCTCTGGCTTGGGCTCAAAAGGCAGGACCGGAACAGCATGCTATGAGCAGAGTCGCCACCGTGGTAAGAGACAGACTCTGCTCGCGATTTGAGAGAAGGCAGGCTAGATCTGGGTAGATTAATCCTCCGAAAGCAGGTCTTCAACCTCCCCTTCCAGGCAGGTCAAACTCGTCACCGTACGCTTTAAGAGTCTCGCACGGGCAGACAGGCCTCGCTTCCCCGTAATATCAGGCACCCTAGTTCAATCCAACCCGTAGGCAGGCGTGCCCGTCCTACGTTCCTCATCGGCTCAGCTCCACGTCCGATGCTGTTCGCTCACATGCTCACTGCCGTTCGCTTTCGCGATGACCCATGACACGTCGTCCGGGATCGACACGACCTTCAGTTGGGCACAATGGCCATTGGCCTCACCCTGCAATTCTTCGACCACCTGAACCAAGCGCTTGTCGTCGCGTGGAATCAACATGCCGCATTGGTTGAGGCTCGGCTCCTGAGGGCCGGCCGCTGAGGGCCAGTAGGCTCCCAGATCCGTCTCCTTGAGCGCATCCGGCTGACCCAACTCACGCAGACGCAAGAACGCTTTGTGGCTCAGGCAGAACTGATCGTAACTCTTATTGATGACGATTTTTCGCATAACGGGTACTCTCTTTCTGTTTCTTATCGCAAGCGAGGGCGCGACCCACCCATAGAAATCGACTTCCTGAACGGAGGTACCGAATTAGAATTAGACGGCCGGCTTTGGATCCTTATAGCCGATGTAATTTCCGCTCCAATGCGCATGCCGGCGGTCAGCCCAGAGGCTGACTTCATCTTTGTGCCCTTCACCATAACGCTTCTGAAGCACATCACCGAACTTCACCAGACTGCCCTGGATTTCGCCGAGATCGCTTTCAGTGATCTTGTCCCAGTTGGCCTTGAGGGGAACTTTGAGCTGCAGCCAGAACTGTTGGAACTGTTCCTGTGTCATTGCATTCTCCTTTATCGGTGGCGAGCACAGCGCCACACCGTTGTGAGGGCTGACACGCGCAAACGCATGCCGAGACCTGGTGGTCTGAGATGGAAACTCTGGCGTAGAAGCGGCGAAGACCGGGGAATCAGACGCGCGAAGGATGGAAGGAGGCGCGCAAGATGGGACAGTCGGCGTGGCTCAAGACGTCATGCCACACCCTACAGTGCACGACCGGCTGTGTCAATGGAGGCTGCGAAGGTCGATGAGGCAAGCCCTTGATTCCACGCGGCTTAATTATTTTCTGGCAAGACTCGAGAGAACCGCTCGTGTGGGGCAGTGTGATGGATCAGAATCAACTGCAGTCAACTGCGCCCCATGCCTAGCGAACTGGGCGGGCAGGAGGTTCAGCTCCTGCCCGCCAGAGCGAGTCTGGAGAATAACTGCTTATCCTTTACGACTCCTCAGGCCGTCGTGACGGAAGCAGGCACGGCCTTCGGCATGAATTCCTTGTAGCCATAGCGCTCGGCAAGATACGCTTTCGCTTCGTCGCTGACATACTCGGTAAATTTGTAACGATCGTCCTCAACGGTCTTGGCATCTTCCATGACCTTGTCGGTCGGGATCGCATACTCGATGTTGCATGAGGTATACGCCTGAATATAGGTCGGGCCGATGTCCCTGGCGATCAGCACGGCCTTCTTGATGACGCTTTCCACCCGTCGCGGATTGTTCGGCACAACCGTGGCGATATAGGCACAGCCGGCGACTTTGGCCATCGTGACCATATCCATCTTCTCGAACTTCTTTCCGAGCGGAGCCATTTTCAGCACGGCGCCTCTGGTCGTCATCCCGCTTTCCTGACCGCCGGTGTTGCCGTACACTTCGTTGTCCAGCATGATGGTCGTGAACCGTTCCTTCCGAAACCAGGAATGCAGCACCTGCTGAAACCCGATGTCAGCGGTTCCTCCATCACCCGCGATTACGACCACATCCTTCGGCTTGTCGCCGAAACGGAGCCGGAGTCCCCGCGATAAACCGCTGGCGACACCGTTCTGGTCGCCGTAATTCCCGTACACGAACGGAATCGCCGCTTGCGAAATGGCCAATCTTCCACAACCCGCCGTCCCGACGGTAATGGTGTCTTCGGGATTCGGAAAAGCAATGATCGCCAACCGAATGAACAGGGTCATGGCGCAACCGGCACACATCGGGTGCTCCTCCAGGATTTCCTTGAAGCTGCCCATCTGCGACACCGTCGTCTTTTTTCCGAATGGTCCATGCTCGACCATATCCCGATATTCTTTCGGCATGAACTGTTCAAAACCGGGTGTGAACTTTACATAATCAAGACTCATCTGAAACCTCGCTCTCTCATAGCCGCGGAAGCGGCGGTGACAATCCTACCGCTTACGAAACCAGTTGCTTTGCAGCGGCTTTCTTTTCTTTGGCCTTGGCATCACGCTCCGCCAGAAGCTGTTTCGCCGGCTCGCTGATATATTCCTTGAAGGCAAACCGTTCAGTAGGCTTCTCGGAGTCCCGCATTTCCTGCAGACCCTCCATGCTGTTCTTGCCGATTTCCAGAATGCAGGGCGTATAGAGCTGAAGATAGGTCGGGCCGATTTCCCGTGCGATCAGAACCGCGTTGCGGACGACCTTTTCAACCAGCGACGGTTTGCTCACCGTACAGTTGACGACGTAGTGACAGCCGGACTCCCGGGCAATTTCAGGCAAACGTACTTTATCGAAAAGTTTTCCGACGGGCGCCATTTTGGCAACGAACCCCTTCTGCATGAGACCGCTCTCCTGCCCGCCGGTATTGGCGTAGAGTTCGTTGTCGAAGCAGATCGTCGTGAATTTTTCCTGCCGGAACCAGGCCTGCAGCGTCATGTCCAGACCGATGTCCACCGTCGCGCCATCTCCCGCCAGCACCACCACATCCTTAATACGATCAGGAAAGCGGACGCTCAACGCACGCTTGAGCCCCGACGCGATGGCATTCTGGTTGCCGAACAGGGAATGAATGTTGTGGACGGCCACCATCGGAAACACAAGACTCGTACAGCCGGTCGAGCCGACCATGACCGTGTCTTCGGGGTTGGGAAGCGACGCCAAAATATATCGAAACGCCATGGATTCAGGACATCCGGCACACAGTGAATGCTGCTCGATCAATTCCTTGGAGGTGCCGATGTCCTTCCATCCCCGATCTTCCTTGCCGTACGTGGCGCTGCTGACCAGGTCCTGGTAATCCGACGGCATGATGTCATACAGATCTGGCGAAATCTTGATGCGTTCTTTGCTCATATCTATCTCCTCTCAGCCCTGCTGAGCGTCAATGTGCTGCACACCGTATCGAAACCGTTCTCGTTGTCTGGCCCTCTGCGCTTCACCCGCGACCGGCGAGCGTGCCAGAACGCACGCCAAGCGCACGCTTAATCTCTTCCACGATGATCTCCGGCGGCATGGTCATCCCGCCACACACTCGCGGACCGGCGATGACACGCTCACTTCTTGGAATGGTGGCCTTGATCTCTTTCGCCATCCAGCCGATGACATTGAATTCCGGAACGATGATGTGCGTGGCGTGCTTGGTGGCTTCCTTAATTTCCTCTTCCGGCCAGGGCCGGAGCGTTTTGATCTTGACGAGTCCCACGCGAATACCTTCATCCGCCAGGAGACGAATGGCTTCCCGCCCCTGAGATACCGCGGTACCGGATGTGACAATGAGCACATCGGCGTCAACGTCTTCGGTTTCGATCAGCCCGTTCAACCAGGCGATCGTGTGCTTCCGCGACCGTTCTGCGGCAGCCCAGACTTCCTGCTGCCAGCTCGCGTGCGTGGCATAACTGATGTAGTTGCTTTTCATGATGAACGGATCACGCATCATCCGGACAGGCGGACATTCCATATCCATGCAGGGCACCGGCGAGCGATACGGGTCATAGGGCGGCAGGCACATATCTGTCGGGGTCAGATCGACGACGTCTTTGGTATGCGTCACAAAGAACCCATCGCAACAGAGCGCCAATGGTAAATGCACCTCGGGCTCCTCCGACACCATATAGCCCATAAGAATCCAATCATAGAAGTCCTGTGCCGTCTCCGCATGCCAGACGAGCATGCCTGTCTGCATCAGATAAGAGATCTCGATGGTGTCCGGTTGAATCGACAGCGGGGAATTGATCCCGCGACAGGTTACGATGCATTGGATCGGCAAGCGGGCACCCGCCCACATGGGGAAGTTTTCCATCGCCCGCATGGTTCCGGGACCGGCCGTCGTCGTGAAGACACGAGCCCCACCGAAGGCGGCCCCTGCACATTGCGACATGACGGCAAATTCACTTTCCCCGCGGAAATAGTCTCCGATATACCCCTCGGCAAACAGCTCGCCGATCAACGCAGCGGCCTCGCTTTGTGGCGTGATCGGATAGGCGATCATCACGTCGATACTGGCGCGCCGGATGGCTTCCTTAATGACTTCGCTGCCGGTATAAAACGATGGCGTACGAGGCGCCTCCCGCATCATGATGCGGGGGTCGGTGAAGACCTGGCCTTTTTTATTCTTTGTTCCAATGACGGATGTGGGTTCCATGGCGGACCTCCTTCAGTCACAGTGACGATCATGCAAAGACAGCGACATGCGCCGGGATTAGGCACTGAATGAGCTACCGCATCCGCAGGTCGTCTTGGCTTGTGGATTCTTGATCGCAAAGCCCGAGCCCTGCACGCTGTCAACATAATCGACTTCGCAGCCGCTCAACAGCGGAGCGCTTTGCGAATCCATGATCACTTTCACATCACCCTTTTCAATCACCGTATCGTCGTCGCTCATCTTCGACTCGAATGCCATTCCATATTGATAGCCGTGGCAGCCCCCGCCTTTTACATATACACGCAGCCCGAGCGTATCTTTTTCTTCCAGCATCAACTCGCGAATTTTCTCTTCAGCCGTTGCCGTGATGGTAATCATAATGGTGCTCCCTTGTACTGCTATATGAAACGGATAATGGTGTCGGATGGAACTGCTGGTCACGACACCGCTCCTCGCCGGAAGCGACAATCGCTCCGTTCACGAAGACGGCATCATCGGTCAGTGCAGGGCACTCTGGCGTAAGAAGCGGCGGAGACCGGACGATCAGTCGCGCGGGATGGAGGCTCGAAGCGCGAGGGAGAGAACAGTCGGCGGAGCTAAAGACGTCATACCTTCACGCTAAGCGCTATGGCGATCGGAGTCAAGCGATATTGAGGCCTAGTCCGTAGGTTGACTCGTGCCGGGAGACAGCAAGGGAGTACACATGAAACCTATGCTCCCAACGACGAGAGACATCGGAGCATCGCCGAACCGCACGGCTCCCTCACCGATCAGACAGTGGGCCCGGTGAGGCTTCATCGCAGCTCTTAGGCCTGAGTGGCGGCCCCGACTGGCACTGGCTTCTCCTGCGGTGCCGTCTGCATTGAGGCCTTCAGGCCTTGGATAGCTCGCGCCACATCTTCCTCTGTCGACCCGAAACGATCCCCCATCACCTTGATGGCTTGATTGATCGCCTTTGTCATAATTGCGATGCGTTCTTCCGGCGTCATACTCATCCGTGCTTCTCCCCCACCTTCACTGAGGTTATTGCCGTCCCGTCAAGCCACCTGCGCTAGTGAATCCTGAGCCTGCTGCGCGAAACCGCTGTTACAGAGCCACTTGCGGGCAACCGACTGCCGCCTGCTTCTCACTGCTCACCTGAGGCACTTTGGCGTCACCGAACCGGTCTCGGTATTCCTTCCCGTCGATCACGTCACGGATCACCCGTTCAAAGCCGGAACTCACCAAATCCTTGCGAGCGCTGGCCAACGACACACTATCTACACGCCGGCCTAACAACGCACAGTACAGGCTATCGATGGCCTTTTCCGGGGCCGCCACGGGCGGTACTCCCGGGGCCGATCCGGTCTGCGCAGTTCCCATGTGGGGCGTTATCCACTTGGCGTTAAACTCCGATGATAGGGCGATCGCCTCAACAATCTGCTTCACACTTTTCTCCCCTTTTGCCAACTGCAACGCATAGCCGGACTGCACCATATACCGTTGTTGGTCCGCCTCGTTCTTCTGAAGCGAACTTGGCTCCATCCCCATCGGTCGCATGAGCAGCTGCCCGTACGACTGCGCGAGAATTGCCGTAACCTCCTGCGGCGCCCACTCCTTCGCAGCTTCGACCTCACTGAAGCAGGGCGCACTAATTCCCAGCACGGCGCTTATGATGCATGCATAGCGGAGTCGCATAGTGATGGGTCCCCTTACCACACGCGGGCCGGTCGCCTTGTCGCAACGTGGATCAGCATCAACAGCATTCCCCCCACTGTAAAGACCCAATAGACCTGGGTCGGCATCTCGGCGAGCCCGGTCCAATTAAGCCCCCAAACCACGAGTCCAAGCACGAGAGCAATCAACGCGGCATGCAACATGACACACTCCTTACTCTTCCTGATATCTACCGGGAATTCGGCTCATCGGGCGCCATAACCGGTCATGCGAACCAACGACAACAAGGAAAGTGATTGCGTGACCTAGCAGGCAGCGACAGCCAAATGCGCCCACGTCGCGCGGGGCTCCAGATGCCATTGGCGGTGAATATCGATCAGCGAATCGATGACTGCGCCACATTGACGGCAGCCCCACCCATAGGCCAGCGTCCCGCTCACAATATCCTTCATTTTGATCATCATCATGGGACCATAACAACGCGGACATCTCATTGCGCTCTCTCCCGGGGACATGACCGCTCGTGACCGTGCCATTGCGCCCCTCGCCTCACGACCCGCTCTTCTCAAACAATTTCACGACCAGTGTCTTCTCTTTGATTCGCTCCATCAACTGCGCACAGGAGGCATCGCGAATGATACTCGCGAACTGCGCATGGTAGCTCGCGACCAAGCTCCCTCCGTCCATCACTGCGTCGTAGACCAGCCAGCGTCCGTCCTGACTGACCAAACGAAAGTCGATGAAGGTGTCGACCTTGTTCCCGACCAGCCGCGTTTTGACCTGCGCGAACGTGCGCTCCCGTTGTTCTGAGAGATAGCTGATTCGTTCACCGGAATACTCCACCATCCGGTTCGCAAGCGCATCGCGAAGCAGCTGGACAAAGAGCCCGACATACTCCCGGCGGGCCACATCACTCAGTTGCCCCCAGGATGCTCCCAGAGACCGCTTGGCCATGTCTTCGTAATGCACATGATGCCGAATGACCTGTTCGATTTCCCAACGCCGCGCCTCGGATCGAGTCGGGTCTTTGAGCTCCTTGAGGATAGAGAGCAGCTCGGAGACGGTCCCCTTCACGGCCTCGGTCGGACCCTGCTCGGACCAAGCGGCCGTGGCCTGCACGATGCCCATCAGCAGGCTGATGGCTGCTACGAGGGCCATGCCCCGCCACGATACCTGACGTAGCCAGAACCTTCTCGCCGCCCCTGCTGTCCTGCTATTGTCCGTCATGCAGTCGTTCCTTCCGGTCATTCGAGCCACCCGTCCCATTCATGAGAGAGAACAACCTGGTTATTCAATATCGAATGGCCATCTCACGCGAGGCATCCGATGCCAGGCACGTCACCCCATCCCTCAAATCCTAAGACTGGCTTGCCATCAGTCGATCCATGATTCTGCCGTAGATGTATTCCGGCAAAATCTCCTTGGTCAGCAACTCTTCTCGATGATGGTAAGGCCGCCCTTCCACGATCTTCTTCGCATAATGTTCGCCGATTCCGGTCAGCGACTTGAGTCGGGAAATCTCAGCCCTATTGATATCGAGAAGCATATTTCGACCGACTCCCGCAGGCGTCTCACCCGCCCCTGCCACCATTCGCTCCTCGACGACACCAGGCCGGCCGGCCGATCTTGAACGAACTCGATGTTCCATACGCATACAGTCATCCTTCCTGCATTGCTCACCCTTCAACTTAGCCCCGAGCCACGAAAAAATGGCCGCTACATCTGCCTCGTGCACAGCCGGCGCACCACACCCGGTCAAATCCATGCGCAGGCAGCCATGTGGGACGATCGGGCTACCGTCCAGGAACAACCCGCATGGATGCACGATCGGATTCATCTCGCTGGCAACTCTGTTCGGCAATCAACCGTTGCCCGGGTGTCGCCCCCTGAGGAATTCTCGTCAGGCAAGTCGGCAGCGTATCCTCGACGGCACCGGAAGCCACCGCAACGGACTTGACCGGCGCGACGGTCACAACGGGTTTCTGTTCCGCGGCATGGACGGTCAGTGAGACGGCAAGCAACCAAGCGGTTGCCAGAAAAAGACTCAATACTCTAGTGGTGATTGTTCGATGAATACGCATAGGATAAAACCTCCCCAATAGGCAACCGTGTACCTTACAGAAACAGGCTAGCGCCCCTTCGTCACCAGCACATAATCATGCAGGTAGGTGTACAGCATAACGGTCAACATGGCCCCACCGAAGCAGACCGTCGCCACCGTAAACAGATTGTGTGCGGCCCAGAACAGTACCGTCTGCGCCATCATGGTACCCTCCATTTGTCATCAGATCCCTGCCGGTTGGCAGGAGACCTCAAGAGCACTCGTAACTCGAATCGTCTGTCTACGCAGTGCCGTCCGAGTAACTAGCCCACTTCGCAACCGCCCACTTGAAGACCATGATTCCGATGAGTGTCCAAATTTGATACATGACAACCTCCCTCGCTGCGCGAATCTTGCCGTAAGTAGAAGACTCCATCCTGAGTAGATCGTCTGATCGGTCAATGACCGATCACTGCGGGCCTACCATCGCTGGATTCTTGTTCTGTGGCGTCGAAGCGGCGAAGACTTGAGACTCGCACGCGCAGGGAGTGAGGGGGGAGAGAAAGTGCGCGCGAAAGGAGAAAGCCGGCGTGGCTTAGTACGTCATGGGTTCACCCTATAGGGCTGCGAGAGTGGTGTCAACGTGCCGGAGCGCCGATCTCAATGCAAGAGCATGATTCTATGCGGCAATAATTATTATCAGCGATCGGTCGTTTTGCACCATATTCGTGTGCCGATTGCTCCAAATCAACAGCATCGCGCATGACCACACCTGCATATGGGGATTGCGGAACCTCGACAATAAGCACCTCCATCCTAAGGCGTGGCTGATGCGGCATGAACAAATGTGATACACTCTGCATGCATCGCTGACTCCTCAGCCGCTTAACTTTGCTTCCTATCGACCCTGTGTCCGTAGATTAGCAAGATCGATTCAACCGCCCTTCCGTCCGCGATACTCCGCTCGTTTCATTCTGAAATTCGCAGTCGTCATCCCAGCCGTGTACCGCGATGCAATTGTGCGCTCACGGAATCACGAGCACCCTGGCGGCTACGTACGGGTACGATAACAAGGAGACACACGCGCTATGAGCAACGGGCAAGACAGTCAGGCATCGCCGGTGGCACGATGGGTACGCATTCCAAACGGCACCAAGGTCAGGCACCGGCATAAGGGGTATGACGGCCACATCGACGGATTGACTGAGATCGTGGTCGGACCGAATCGGAATCCCGATGGAAAAACACAGTACCGATTGAACATCGGTGGCTCGTCCCGGGAACTAGTTACTGAAGACGACCTCAGCATCCTTGTGGATGGGGACAATCTCGTGATCATGATCCGGCAGAAGGAACCGTACCGTCGCTCGATCACGGCACAACTACACGGCGTGCTCGCCGAAGATCGATTCATCAAAGCCGGCAGATCGAGCGCCGTGCCAGCAACGACGCCCCCTCAAGTGCCATCCGCCTGATATACGTCGCTCCCATGCGAGCCACGGAGGTGACCATGAGCCATACGACTTCTAAAAAACGGCAACGGGAACAGACCCAACGTGATCGCCGCACGCAGAAAGAGGCTCACCGCCTAAAACGAAAAACAGAAGGGCCAAGATCGCAAGGTCAAGATGACCCCGACCTGGCAGGTATGGTCGCAGGACCTCAGCCTCCACAGGAGGATGGCATCCACTAAGTGGGTGAGGCTGGTCGACACACGTTCACGTGACCGCCCACAATTGCTCGAAAGACACTCGAAGTAAAGCTGGGACTGGTGTCGCGGGAAACGCCCGAATCAACGGTGGGTGGCTCTGAAAATCTGATCGTTGTCTGAACTAAAAAAGCTTATTCTTCGTCAATCTCACGCTCATTCAACGATTGAACCGGTCGAGCGTTGTGGCCAATCAGCAACACGAACCGTTCAATATGGGCAGAGGTAATGGAGGTGGGTTCCTTCAGCACAATCCAGTGCACCCCTTCCGTACAAGGGGGCGTGGTCAGTGAGCCATCATAGGCGTAATGGTGCAAGTCTTTCGGCAGCAGATCCTGCGGGTTAATCAGCAAGTCCCGCACCTCATCCTGCTTCTCGCTCGGAATCCGATCCCACACGGCTGACAGAGAGGCCGATTCATTACCCAAATCCATCAGCACCGCCAGGACCACCAGATGACCCGTCTCATCTCGATGCACGAGGTGCGCCTCCATCGGATAAGTGCGGCCGTTCAGCTGATGTTCGCTGGGCTCGTGGAAATGAAACTCTTTGAGCGTATACGTTCGTCCAAGGACTTCAAGCGACTCGCCTGATTGAAAATCCACTTCAATGGTGTGGTGAGAAGTGACAACGTGACCGGAAGCGGCAGTGTAATGAACTAAGAGCCCGTCATGGCTCTGGTGATGGGGAGTGGTCCGAATATTAATGGGCGACTGGTGAGTGCCTTTTTCACAGGAGGCGGTGGTGGGAGCGATTTCCCCCCAATGGGAGGGCCCTTGGTCGCCATCATACTGCCACGCGACGGGCGCCGATCCAATAGACGTTGGCGTCCGCAGTCCGGCAAGGTCGCCCTCGGCCGCCAACAACGTACCTGCTACAACTAGAGTACTAAAACCGAGACCCAGACCCAGACGAATCCTCATTCCCGGCGGCCACTCTCCTGCGCAGATGATTGAGTAAGAACTAAAAGAATTCCTGTAGTATAAAAAAGGACTTACCACAAGTCAAATCATTTAGGTGTGAGCACCGATCACTGCTACCGCGCCGCCCGACTTCGATTCAGAGATCGGGAATCTGCCAATCGATCGGTTTAAGGTGCACCTCAGTGAGGGCTCGATTGACCTGCGAGAAACACCGTGAACCGAAGAACTTTCTCGCGGACAAGGGCGAGGGGTGAGCGCAGGAAATCACCACATGCTGCGCATTTGTGATCAGTGATTGTTTTTTCTTCGCCTCCGCGCCCCAGAGCAGGAATACCACACGACTTGGTTTTGCATTCAGGACCGCAAAGATACGATCAGTCACAGCTTCCCAGCCACGCCCCCGATGTGAATTGGCCGCATGCGCGCGAACCGTCAGAACGGCATTCAACATCAGCACTCCCTGCCTGGCCCAGGGCTCCAGGCAGCCGTTGTTTGGAACAGAGCAGCCGACATCCTCCCGAAGTTCACGATAGATATTTCTGAGCGAGCGGGGTAAAACCGGGACGTCAGGCCGTACCGAAAAACAGAGTCCGTGCGCCATTCCTGGTGTATGGTAGGGATCCTGACCAAGAAGCAGAACATTGACCTGTTCGTATGGCGTCGCCTCCAAGGCCCCAAAAATATCCTGCGAGGGAGGCAAGATTGTTTCACCTGCCTCCGCTTCCCGATCGAGAAACGTTTCGAGAGCTCGAAAGTTGTTGCCATTTATCTGTTCCGTGAAAAACTGGTACCAGCTGGATGGAATAGGTGGCAGCATAGAAAGGCACTCTTTAGTCAGCAATGAATTTCAAATGAAAAGCGCTGTACACTGTACGCTTCAATTGCCATTGAGCTCTGATAAGCGCTAAATCAATTCGGCAAACACCCATCGGCGACTGCACTAATCAGTTAGACATTCTGAGATTCAATGACAAATAAAAAAGCCTGCCCGATTTCTCGAGCAGGCTCTTTTTGTAACCCGGCAGCGTCCTACTGTCCCACTGCCTCACGGCAGCAGTATCATCGGCCTTGGAGGGCTTAACTTCCGTGTTCGGTATGGGAACGGGTGTGACCCCTCCGGCAAGGCCACCGGGAACTTCTGAAGAATCAAACCAGTGAGTTCCTATTCTAGACGATCATATGGGACTCGTCCCTGATCGACGAAGACATAGTTCGTCATTCATTTGTTCTTATTAAGACCACGTCTATCAGGAGCAAAGGATGTTAAGCCGCACGGACGATTAGTACTGGTTAGCTACAGCCCTTACGAGCCTTCCACACCCAGCCTATCAAACTCGTAGTCTACAAGTGTCCTTTAGGGGGCTTGCGCCCCGGGAGAGCTTATCTTGAGGCAGGCTTCCCGCTTAGATGCTTTCAGCGGTTATCCCAACTGAACATAGCTACCCGGCACTGCCGTTGGCACGACAACCGGCACACCAGAGGTTCATCCTTCACAGTCCTCTCGTACTAGTGAACGCCCCTCTCAACTCTCCTCCGCCCACAACAGATAGGGACCGAACTGTCTCACGACGTTCTGAACCCAACTCTCGTACCGCTTTAATAGGCGAACAGCCTAACCCTTGGGACCAGCTTCAGCCCCAGGATGCGATGAGTCGACATCGAGGTGCCAAACCTCCCCGTCGATGTGAACTCTTGGGGGAGATCAGCCTGTTATCCCCGGCGTACCTTTTAT